>JAJUHS010000110.1 GCA_029267755.1 Clostridiales bacterium | reverse complement strand
GGACGCAACTGTCGGAAACCCGTTCTATGAAAAAATATCCCTGTCAAACATACTTAATATGTTTAAGGTAAATCTTAGGCTCAGTGAGCATTATACCGAATCGGACAAAACGGAGGTTTACGTCGAGGAACGCTATTCCCTTCGGCTGCGCTCCGACGGAACGGTATCTTATCGTTCCTCCAGAAGCCCCGGCAACCGCATGAGCGTCGTAACGTCCGGCTCTTCCCCCACATTCAGCGAAATGCTCGACAGCGCGCGGGCGCTGGCGGCATCATCCGTCGGCTCGGCCTGCGGTGACGCTGAAGTATTGTACACTGGCTATACCGAGGATGGCGGCGAATATACGTTTGTATTTGATTATTATGTAAACGGCATCGCCGTACGCCTGCCGTTGGAACGACATGCGGCATCGATAAAAATAAGCGGCAATTACATTACTTCGGCGAGCTTTGTTTTCCGTACCTTTACCTTGGGCGGAGGACTGCAAAAAGCTCTGCCGGAGCTTCAGGCTGCGGTCCTCGTAACTAAAAACGGTGGCGAGCCTGTGCTCGGATACTTTAATAATGGCAAGGGCGAACTGAAAGCGGAATGGACGCAAAAGTAACCGTTGTTTCCGGCGCTTCAGGGAAGGAGGATAATTCTTGGAAAAATCAAAAATCAAAAATGTAATCATCCTCATTCTCCTTACTGTTAACATCTTTTTCCTTGCACTTTTTTTGATTGGACGCACAGAAACGGGAAAACTTAAAAGGCAGGCAAGAGAAGATGTCGCATCAATTCTTGCTGAAAACGGAATAAGAATCGACCAGTCGATTATTCCGGAAGATTCGTATTTTGTTTCCTATAAGCTTACTCGTGATATCAACGGCGAAAACCTTATAACAAAAACGGTTCTGGGCGATACGGACACTAATCTTGACGGCAGCATCTATCACTATGAGAGTCTTGCCGGGAAAGCGGACTTTTACGGCAGCGGAGAATTTGCGATTTCGATAACTGACGGTTACCCGATAAGCGACAGCAATAGCCAGGGGTTGGTTTCATTTCTGAAAAGCATGAACATTGCCGTCGACCCGGGTTCGGTTCGAATTGAGAATACCGCCGGCGGTGCTCAGACCGTAAGCTTTTTTTGCTCCTACAGCAATACAAGGATTTTCAATTGCCCAATTAACCTCAATATCTCAGACGGCAGAATCTATTCCATAAACGGGCGAAGGCCCACCTCCGCTCCGCTTGCCTCCGGTTCGCCTAATCTGCTCAGCGTGAACACCGCGCTCGTTTACTTTCTTAACGGCATAAGGAACGCAAATCTTAAGTGCGGCGAAATAACCGGAATTTCAGCGGGCTATTACATGTCCGCGGCCGTTTCCGGCGGGGGCGAGCTGTATCCCGTTTGGCTTCTGACGACAGATTCCGGATCATATTATGTTAATGGGATTAACGGGGAAATAGCGGCTGCTTTCGACTAATTATTATGTGGATTTTTATGGAAATATACAATATATTGTTTTTTTATTTATTATTATAGAAAAACCTTTACTTTTTTTATGTAAAGGTGGTAAAATCAGATTGTGTGTGTACTTTTCATATATTACTAAAGGATGTGATCCCTTGATAAAGTATGTAATTAACGGAGGGAACCCACTTCACGGCGAAGTCAGTATCAGCGGCGCAAAAAATGCCGCTGTGGCCATAATACCCGCCGCTTTACTGGTGGACGGAGAATGCAGAATAGAAAATATTCCTCAGATAAGCGACGTTACCCTGCTTCTCAAAATCCTCGATCAGCACGGCGCCGGCATAAAAACCGTCAACAGGAATACGATGGATATAAATTGCTCATCCGTTTCAAAAATAGGCACCGCATTTGATCTAATGCGCCAGATCAGAGCTTCCTACTATCTTGTCGGCGCGATGCTCGGCAGGTTCGGAAAAGCCGAGGTATCCATGCCGGGAGGCTGTGATCTGGGAGTCCGACCCATAGACCAGCATATAAAAGGTTTCTCCGCCATGGGCGCGGAGGTTGAGATTAAAAACGGCATAATCTGTGCCAGCGTTCCTTCGGGAAGGCTGCATGGAGCCGAAGTCTACCTTGACGTGGTTTCGGTCGGCGCCACAATCAATATCATGCTTGCCGCGGTTCTTGCCGAGGGTCAGACAATCATTGAAAACGCCGCGCGGGAACCTCACATAGTCGACGTAGCGAACTTTTTGAATTCCATGGGCGCCGACGTCAGGGGCGCTGGTACCAACGTCATCAAAATCCGCGGTGTCGACAAAATGTCCGGCGGCTTCTACTCCATCATACCCGACCAGATCGAGGCGGGCACATATCTCGCGGCCGTTACAGCCGCAGGCGGCGAGGTTTTGGTAAAGAACGTAATTCCCAAGCACCTTGATTGTATAACCGCAAAGCTTATAGAGATGGGTGTCACGATTGAAGACCGTGAGGACTCCATATTGATAACCCGTAAATCTCCCCTGAAAAAAGCCAACATCAAAACGATGCCTTACCCCGGTTTCCCGACCGATATGCACCCTCAGGTTGCGGTAGGGCTTTGTCTTGCGAAGGGCATCAGTGTTGTAACCGAAGGGGTTTGGGACAACCGTTACAGATACGTCGACGAGCTCAGGCGTATGGGTGCCAAAATACAGGTCGACGGAAAGGTGGCTGTTATTGAGGGTGTTCAAGCCCTCACCGGTGCGCCGGTCAAGGCCTGCGATCTGCGAGCGGGGGCTGCTATGGTAATTGCCGGGCTTTGTGCGGCCGGGCAGACAGAAGTTGAGGACGTTTACCACATTGAGCGCGGTTATGAGAATTTTATCGGGAAACTCAGGGGAATCGGCGCCGACATTCATAGTGTCAGGATGCCTGAAAATGCGGATTCTGAACCTCTGGCAATTTAGCAGGCATTATTAACCATACCAAATTGGGGCGTCTTTTGGATGCTCCTTTTCCTTTGACAGGATGTGAACATATTGAATTTTTGCACCCTTGCCAGCGGCTCAAGCGGCAACTCAAGCCTGATATCGTTTGAAAAAACGCATATACTTATAGACGCCGGGATATCTATGCGCCGAATAGTCGCTTCCCTCAGATCTCTTGATATTGAGCCGGAGGACCTATCCGCAATACTTATAACGCACGAGCACAGCGACCATATATGCGGGCTTGCAAACATTGTCAAGCATTATTCTGTTCCTCTCTATGCCTCGCGAAAAACGGCTGCGTCCATTTTGCAAACCTTTCCCCACGTTTGCACCTCCCTGAACGCCTTTGACGCTGGAAGCCGTTTTGGCATAGGAGATATGGAAATACATAGCTTTCGCACTCCCCACGACACTCCGGAGAGCGTTGGCTACAGGATATTCTGCGGCAAGCGCTCGGTAGCTCTGGTTACCGACCTGGGTACTGTCCCGGTTTCCGTTTTTGATGCCGTCTGCGGGGCCGACGCCGTTATCCTGGAGGCAAACCATGACATAGAAATGCTCAAAGCGGGTTCGTACCCGCCTTTTCTGAAAAAACGTATTCTGGGAAACTTCGGCCATCTTTCGAATAGGGCATGCGGCGAGTTCGCCGTCAGGCTTTTGGAAGAAGGCACAAGGCAATTTGTTCTCGCGCACCTAAGCAAGGACAACAACCTCCCCGAGCTTGCGTTTTCCGAGGTCGACTCTATGCTTCGTTCCCGCGGCGCGGCTCCGGGACGCGATTTTGAACTGTCGGTCGCTCCGCGCACCGAAACCGGAAAAAGATATGCTATCTAACGGAGAGAGAAATATATATGCTTGGAATAAAAGTAATATGCGTCGGCAGGCTGAAGGAGCAGTTCTACAGCGATGCCGCCGCAGAATATATTAAGCGTCTGGGCGCTTTCTGCAAACTGGAGCTCGAAGAACTTCCGGAGAGCCGCCTGCCCGTAAACCCTTCACCCGCGGATATGGAAAGCGCGCTTTCTCAGGAAGCGGACAGAATAGAATTGCGGCTGCCGTCGAATTCGGCTATAATAGCATTATGTGTAGAAGGCACCATGCTGGACAGCGAGCAGCTGTCCCAGCTTCTTCAGAAATTCGCCAGTCTCGGAAAGTCAAGGCTGTGCTTTATTATAGGCGGCTCGCTCGGCCTTCATGACCGCATAAAGCAGAGAGCCGACTTCTGCCTTTCCATGTCCAGAATGACATTCCCCCATCACCTTGCGAGGGTAATGCTTTTCGAGCAGCTTTACAGGGGCTTCAAAATTTCCGAGGGCTCCAAATACCATAAATAAAAAGCCTCGTTTTAACGCAGAGTATATCCTTTTCAACAATTCGGAGGAATAAATTAATGACTTTTATGGATGAATATAAAAAATGGCTGTCAAGTCCATCCCTTTCCGCCGAGGAAAAAGCGGAGCTTTCCGCAATTTCGGGAAACTCGAAGGAAATTGAGGATCGCTTTTTTGCTCCGCTCTCCTTCGGCACAGCCGGCCTCAGAGGAATAATGGGCGTCGGCCTCAACCGCATGAACATCCATGTCGTAAGGCACGCCACTCAGGGCTTTGCGAACCTTATCTGCGAGCTTGGCAGAAAATCGATGGACCGCGGAGTCATAATATGCTTTGACTGCCGAAACAACAGCCCAGAATTTGCGCACGAGGCCGCAAGAGTCATGGCCGGAAACGGAATAAATGTCCGTATTTTTGATTCTCTCCGCCCCACTCCCGAGCTCAGCTTTGCCGTTCGCGAATACGGTGCTGCGGCGGGCATAAACATTACTGCCAGCCACAATACCAAAGAATACAACGGCTACAAGGTCTACTGGGACGACGGCGCGCAGTTGCCCCCCGAGCATGCGGAGAAGGTCGCCGCCGCCATGTCCGAAATCGATATTTTCAGCGGCATAAAAATTGCTGATTACGACGAGGCTCTCGCTTCCGGCCTTATCAAGATAATCGGCAGCGAAATTGACGAGAAGTTTCTCGCTAACGTAATGGCTCAGTCTATATGCCCCGACGCTGTAAAGGCCGCGGCAGACGAGCTCTCTATCGTCTATACCCCCTTTCACGGTGCGGGATACAGGCTTGTGCCGGAGGCCCTTAAAAGGCTCGGAATTAAGCATCTCTTCCCGGTTCCGGAGCAGATGGTGATTGACGGGAACTTCCCCACGGTAAAAAGTCCTAACCCGGAATTTCCCGAGGGCTTCGCCCTTGCGGTTGAACTTGCGAAAAAGGTCAACTCTGACCTCATTATCGGAACCGATCCGGACTCCGACAGAATAGGCGTTATGGTCAGAAAGGGCGACGAATTCGTAACGATTGACGGGAATCAGATGGGCGTTCTTCTGACGGATTATATCATCGGCAGCAGGATCGCCGCAGGCACGCTTCCCCAAGACGCCGCGGTTCTTAAATCCAATGTCACGACAAAAATGGCTGACAGGGTTGCTCAAAGATACGGGGTTTATATTGAAGATACCCTGACCGGCTTTAAGTTCATGGCGGAACGCATAAAGGACTTTGAGAAAACCGGCGAAAAAAAGGTCATATTCTCGTTTGAGGAATCGTACGGTTACCTAATAGGGGACTTCGTGCGCGACAAGGATGCGGTTACCGCATCCCTGCTAGTCGCGGAAATGGCCGCCGCATATCAACTGCGCGGGATGACCCTTTACGACGCTTTGCAATTCCTTTACAAGAAGTACGGTTATTTTAAGGAAAAAACAATGAACCTGTCCATGCCCGGGCTTGACGGCCTTTCAAAGATGAAGCTGCTTATGGAGGGGCTGAGGAGTGATCCTCCGAAAGCCATCGGCGGTTTCGATGTATCTCGCGCTCTTGACTATTTAAACGGGACCGTGCTCGACGTAAAAAGCGGCCGGGTGTCGGAAAAGGATCTGCCAAAGTCAAACATGATTTGCTTTGAGCTTTCGGGCGGCGCAAATTTCATTGTACGTCCCTCGGGAACAGAACCAAAGGTCAAGGTCTATATCATGGTCGAAGGTGAAAGCACCGAAGATTGTGAGGCTAAAATATCTCAATGCGAGGCCTTTGCACGCTCACTGCAAGGCTAAACCGCATAATTTTCTGCAATAAAACGTGATACTTTTCCGTTATAAGGATTAGTTTCGCACCAAGGAGTTTTTTATGAGCTTTTTTTCCCTGTTGCTTATGGCCCTGGCTCTCTCTATGGACGCTTTCGCGGTGGCTGTCTGTAAAGGACTGGCAATGAATCGCATCACCGCAAAGGACGCTATCACGGTCGGTCTTTGGTTTGGAATATTTCAGGCTTTGATGCCGCTTTTGGGCTATCTTTTCGGTTCGGTGTTTGAAAGCAGCGTAAGGGTGGTTGATCACTGGATAGCGTTTGTACTGCTCGGATTTATAGGCGTCAAAATGATACGGGAGTCCTTCAGCAGGGACGACAAGCCTGCCGGGGATTCGCTTTCATTTTTCAGCATGCTGGTGCTGGCCGTCGCCACCAG
>JAJUHS010000139.1 GCA_029267755.1 Clostridiales bacterium | reverse complement strand
CCGGGTTCTTATCTATCCTCGCGCGGTGCTTTTCCATCGTCGAAGCCTTCGCGCGGTAATAACCAAGCCCATAGGACCACTCCTTGGGCGCAAGCTCGAACCAGAAAACAGGACGTTCCATAACATCCTCCCCGCCGCTTAACGTAAACCAGAGGTGATCCTTATAGGGACCGTTTCCGTGCAGCCTTCTCGCGTCCCTGTAAATTCGCGACACGCGGGTAATCAGCCCTAGCTCGGGAAATCTTTCAGAAAAGGCATTGTCAACGTCTGACGCCAAGGCGCTCATCGGCTGCGCCAAATCCCTTTTATACTCTTCCTTATGAGCTTCAAACCAGCTTTTTTCGTTGTTAAAACGAATACCCCACATGAAATCCATAGTCTTCTCGGAAAACCCCTCAAACATTTATCTTATCCTCCGTGTGTATTAATTTTATATATATTTTGATAAACCTGCTAGTGCTGGCGATACTATTGAGTATTACCCAAAACAAGCGAGGTGAGTAAGATGCCAAAAGACAGCCAGCTCGACCCAAAGGAAGCTCGCGCAAGAAAATCAGGCGGCGGACCGACCTTTGCCGGCAGCGCCCTTGACGGCGAAAGCCGGAACATTAAAAAGCAGAGCGGCAGCAGTCACAAGTCCGGCGACGACAAAAAGAAATCCTGATTAGCCCTTGGCAGCCAGCAGACGGTTAAGCTCCGTCTCAAATTTTACGTTTTGAGCCGCGGTTCTCTTGGGCGGGCCCTTGAGCCTGCCGCCTGAACCGCGGATTTTTCCTGCCGTGTGGCGGGCAAGCAGCAGAGCGTCAATGTTATCGGCGGTATACTCCATCCCGTCCTGATTGATAACAAGGGCGTTTTTTGAAAGACACATCGCAGCGAGTCCGTAGTCCTGAGTCACGACAATATCGCCCGCCGAAACGCGGTTTACAAGCGCAAAATCGACACTATCCGCACCCTTCGAAAAAGTGAGTGTAGTTGCCCCATCCTTTTCAAATACGTGCGATGTGTCGCAAAGAATAAAACATTCTATTTGGTGCTTATTTGCCGTCCGCACGGTTATGTCCACAACCGGGCAGCCGTCCGCGTCTATAAGTATTTTCATGTTTAATACTCCCCGATAGCATCCTGTGTTTTAATACCATAATATCACCCGGCGCTTATCTAATCAACCGCGGCTTTTTCTCTCATTATAAACAGAAAAGGAAAGCGCCCCGCCGAATGGCAGAGCGCCGCAGAAACAACATTTTTACAATTCAATTAACAGCATTGCTAAAGTCATGCTGTTTAATTTTTCACGGAAGCTTAACGTCAAATGTAAATTCCACTACATAAGTCGTATCCCAAACCGTGACGAAAGTGCCGGAAACAGTATAGTGCGCGTCGTAGGGAGCAAGAGGAAGAACGTTGTTTTCGAGATCTTCGCTTGATATGCCATAGGACTCCGTCCGCTCCCAGTTTTCCACCCTGACCGAATAACCGCCCGCCGGCGCATAGGAAAAATTAAGCGTTACCTGTGTTACCGGATACCCGCTTACACCGCCAATCCCCTCGTCATTCAGATTCTCATTTATTCCAAGCCTAGTGTTCCCCCTGCTGATGGAACGAACGGTTCTTGAGGCTTGCATAAGCTTGCCGCCGCTATTAATCTCCTCATTGAAATACATCATCATATCCGGCGGTACCGGCGGCGGGTCGGGGTTAGGAGCGTCGAAATCAAGCAGCGATTCAATGTAATCCCAATCGGGTTTGCTATCTAGAGCATACGCAAAATCATTGCGTTTATGGTTTTCAGTGTTGATGATGGTTACGAGTACCATTCTTTCCCTGATCTCGATGTCACCGTAGTTCACCGTCTTCCCATCAACAGCCTCGGTGTAATTAACATGAAGCTGGCGGGACTTATCATCCGATTCCCGTAACGCGTATACCCCATTAAAGCTCCACTTATAAATCTGCTTTATACTAAGCGATGCGATATAATCGCTCAAGGCTTCCTTGTTCCATCCGTAAACTTTTGTGTACGCAGGCAGCTTATCGTTCCATCTGGAAACACTAACCCCGTCCGCAACAAGCCCAGCCATAGCCTTGTCGAAAATCTGATTCTGCACGGTGTCGGCGCTGTCAGCAAGGGCAGAGGTTCCAATCATCATAAACAGACCGAAAAGTGCCGCACCGACAACCACGCCTCCCGATAACCGTTTCGCCGGTTTTACAACGCTTCGAAGCCTGTAGCGCATTGATTTCGCCTCTACGGACAAGCAGGTGGTGAAGCCCCGGTTCTTCCCGGCGTTTTTAAGCAAAAGCTCGGCGTACAGGCTGCGGGTCGTCTCATCCGCGTTTGACAAAACCGCCTCGTCACAGCTAAGCTCAAGGTCATCCGACGCCTTTCTCCGCGCAATCCACGCAAGAGGATTAAACCAGCTTATCGCGGTAAAAATGTCCATAAACAGCTTCATTCGCGTATCCAGCCTTACTATGTGCCGAAGCTCATGCCGAAATATAAGCGCAAGCTCCTCATCGGAATAGCTGAGTCCCGGTAAGTAAAGCCGCATGGTTCGCTTATAGCAGCCGATTGTCAGCGGTGTGCTTATGGAGGGTGAAATAAAAACCGGTATATTCTTCTCTACGCCATGTCTTTCCAACTCCTTACTCCATACAGCGAGAATATGTTCATCCTTGACCCTTTCGGAGTTTTTCTCAAGAAAGCTGCGGTACCAAAAATGGGACAAGACCTGCCAGATAGCGACACTGGCAAAGCCGGCTATCCAAATCCAAGTAAACGTATTAAGCCATTTATTCGGCAAAGTAATTATAAATATCGGGTTTGCAAACATATCGTAAATTCTAAATGTACTGTAAAGCATCGACGGCGCTATCCATAGCGCTGCACACGCGCGGGCACTTATTATTCGCCTTAGCAGCGGTAGAAGAAACAATAAAGCCGCGTAATATATACTAATATTCATAAACAGTAGCGTGATATTTACAGTGACTTCCTGAAACCACGATGCGCCCCTGGGCATTATTAAGGCAAGAAGCATCAGAACTAAAATCATCGTGAACAAAGCAAGCGGATCTATAAGCGCAGTGCACCCAGATTCTATCCCCTCTGTCTGAAGCTTTGCCTCTTGCCGTTTTATTCTTCTAAACGAAAAAACAGTTAATACACCAAGAAAGAGTCCAAATCCAAGTTGAAGTGTTAGATATATGCTCATAGCTCGCCCTTCTCCAGAAGACGGCGCAGCTCCTCAATGTCCTCGCGGCCGAGTCCGCTGTCGCAAAGGGCAGTAGCGAAAGCGCGGATATCTCCGCCGCAGAGCTTATCAAGAAAGCTTCTGCTTTGCGAGGCAAGATAATCCTGCTTTGAAATAACAGGCGTGTAACAATTGCTCCTGCCGCTTTTTTCAATAGTCAAAAAATCTCTTTCGACCAAGCGAGAAAGCAAGGTCAGTATTGTCGTCGCGGCCATATGATGCGTTTTGCTTAGCACATTCTCTATATCGGCCCGCGAAACAGGCGCCTCGCAATCCCACACCGCCTGCATCACCTCAAGCTCAGCATCCGGTAGCCTGCGTATAAAATTCATACAAACATCACCCTCTACAATTGTAGTATTTACAATCATTCTACAATTATAGAATTACTTTGTCAACAAGAATTTTGTTTCATGCTATGTTGTTGAAAATAAAAACATTTAGCGACTAATACTATTTCGGACTGACTAAACCAAAATCGGTTATAAATTTGTAATTTTTACGGATACTATTTACTCGGAGGTGAAAGAATGGGTATTATCGGATGGCTTATCATCGGCGCTGCCGCAGGCTGGATCGCGAGCCTCATCACCGGCAACGACAAGCGGATGGGCGCTGGAATGAACGTCTTGGTGGGTGTTCTGGGTGGCTTTATCGGCGGCCTAGTCATGACCCTTGCCGGCGGCTACGGAATCACCGGCTTTAATTTGTATAGCCTTATCGTCGCGACAATCGGCGCGATTATCTTACTCCTGATTGTAAACGCAGTAAGGGGAAAATCCAGGCAGAGGTAATACACGAAGCGGCTTGTCCTTATGCCAACATTTGTCTTCTTATTATAGAATAACGGCTTTGCTCAAAACTATGCCGCTGTGCCCTCCCGGGCCAGCGGCATATTAAGCTTATTAATACTCTATTGAAGCAGCAAGTTCTCTGATATTGTTTTCGATTTTTTTAATTACTTCGAGAAAATGCTCGTCGCTTTTTCCACTGGGATCATCAAGGCCCCAGTCTTCGCGGTGCTTGCAGGGCAGATACGGGCACTCGACATTGCAGCCCATCGTCACGACCACATCGATGGGCGGCAGCTCCTCAAGCAGCTTGGGACGCTGAGTTTTTTCCATATCAATTCCATAAAGCTGCTTTACAAGCCGGACCGCAT
>JAJUHS010000114.1 GCA_029267755.1 Clostridiales bacterium | reverse complement strand
ATTATCACCTTCAGGATACGACCCTCGCAGGCCTCTTTGACGGCGTTTATTTCGTTCAGAATATCCTCAAAGTGCCCGTCCTTAAGCATTGAAAGGTTTAAGACCATGTCAAGCTCGTCGGCACCGCAAAGAACCGCATCCCTGGCCTCTTCGCATTTTGAGCGGGTGGTCGAGTAGCCGTTCGGAAAGCCGATTACGGTGCATATAGCAAGCTTGTCGCCGGCATAGCTCCTGGCGGGAGCCACAAAATGGGGCGGCAGGCATACGGAAGCGGTGCCGTACTTCATTGCCTCGTCGCAGACGCGCTTCATATCCTGTGACGACATTTCTCTTTTGAGGAGAGTGTGGTCGCATTTTTTTAATATTTCAGATCTTGTCATATCAGGGCCTCCAATTTCATAGTGGCAATAAAACGCTTCCAGGGGGTATTCGGTACCCCCTGGAAATACTTTAGAACGACGGTTGTTTCTTTAGTTGCGGAATAAGCTTTGCCATCACCAAAGGTATCATTACGGTGTGGAGCGGGATCAGTATAGCCGTCTGTATGAGCCTCGTGGGAATCAAAACCTCATACCTTACACGGTAATAAAAGTGAATAAGGAGGGTATTGGCGAGAAGCGAAAACACTATCACAACAACGAAGCCTGTGATGAAAGCAAGGAAGAAGTCCGAAAAGACGCCTTGCTTTTCCTCGGAAACATGGAAGATGCCCGCCAGCTTCCTGCCCGCTTTTACCAAGCCCTTGCATATAGGCGAAGAAGGGTAGAGGAATAGGCCGTAGGTAATTCCTGACAGAAATGCGGTGAGGGTAAAAACGGGGTTGAATGCCGCGTTCGGTACCATCATAACGCCGATAACGTCAGCTATCGCGTGTATTATGCCGGTATAGACGGGGCCGAGGTACAAGGCTGCGACAATAAGCGGCAGAAAGCCGAAACCGATTTTTACAATGGGCGTATTGATCGCGAGATACCTTGTCAGCACAATGTTTAAGGCAATCAAAATTGCCGATGTTACTATTTTTTTTGTGTTCATTAAAATGTGTTCCTCCCAAAAAATGATCGGACATCTCCGACTTGATAAAGTGAACCGAAAATACATAGAATTTCATCGCCGGGGGTGGCATACATCGCTCTTTTAAGGGCTGCGTTGATATCCTTAAATGTTTCGACGGGAACGTCGCCATGCTTTCTTATTTCGGCGGCAAGCTCCTCGGCTGAAAGAGCGCGGTAGTTGGGCGGAGTGACGGTGTAGAAGCGTTTTGCCAGTGGCATTACGATTTCTATGCTGCTGGAATAGTCCTTATCGGCAAGTACGCCGACAACAAAGTTGATCTTCTTCCCGGGGAAGAGCTCGGCGAGGCTTTCGACGAGGGCCGAAGCACCCTGAGGGTTGTGCGCGCCGTCAACAATTACGACAGGATTGCGGTTTAAGAGCTCAAGCCTTCCGGGCCAGTGCGCGGAAAACAGGCCGTCCCTGAGATTCTGCTCGCTGATCCTGTAGCCTTTTTTGACCAGCTCCTGCGCGACAGTTACCGCCGTGACCGCGTTTCTGACCTGGTAAAGGCCAAGCAGGGAGGTTCTGAGGTTCTTGTAGGGCCCAAAGTCGAAATCGATGCCGTCAAGGGAAACCGAATTGACCTTGGCGAGGGAAGCGTCGGCGAAGACAAGGGAGGCTCCCCGATCACGGCATACCGAAGCTATCGTTTTTTCGACTTCCTCTGTCTGGGAATAGAGCACCACGCTGCCGCCGGGCTTGATTATCCCGGCCTTTTCCATGGCAATCAGCGGGAGCGTGTCGCCGAGATACTCCATGTGGTCAAAGCCGATGTTCGTAATTACGGACACCTCAGCGTCCTCGATAATGTTCGTCGCGTCGAGACGGCCGCCCATGCCGACTTCAAGCACTACAATGTCGCAGCCGCAGCGTTTGAAGTAGATGAAGCCCAGGGTGGTTATAAGTTCGAATATTGTCGGGCGGCGCACGCCTTTGGCCATAAGGCGTTTCGTAGCCTCGGCGATTTCACCGGTGATCTCGGCCAGCTCGTCGTCGGATATCTGGATTCCGTCTACCTGTATCCGTTCGTTAAACTGCTGGACATAGGGGGAGGTGTAGAGGCCTGTTTTATAGCCGGCTTTTTGAAGTATCGCGCTGGTAAACGCAGAGGTGGAACCCTTGCCGTTGGTGCCCGCAATGTGGACGTACTTCATACCCTTGTGAGGCGAGCCAAATTCTGCCAGGAGCTTTTCGATAACGCCATGCTCAAGAATATACTTGGGGTTTTCAGTGCCTAAAAGAAAATCTAATGCCTCTTCATAATTCAAATAAAAAACCTCCTTCTGCCAACACAAAAGGAGGTAAAAATCCCGTCGTGTCAGCGGACGCGAAACCGAATCACAAACGGTACCCCCGTTTTTCGTCCGGAGGGCAACTTCCCATCCCCCCGACACTTAATGCTCGGATTCTACTCTGACTATTCCTAAATTTTATTGATTTATACAAACGCGTTTGTTTCTGCAAGAATTCTATCATCTAATAAAACTTTGTCAAGATAAATTAAAACTGCTTTTTTGCGATATTTAGCAATATATTTCGGTCATTTTCGGAAGGAGCGTCGATTACATGCTCAAGCAGAGACGAGAGCATTGTTCCGACAGATTTGCCGGAGTAGCCGAGAGCGCGCAGGTCGTCGCCGTTTACGGCGAGCTGCCCCAAGCAGAAGCATTCGCCGCTCGACATTACGGAGTCGAACAGCCGGCGGAACCCATCATCTGGGGAAACGGACGCGGCGCAGGCAGCCGCGTCGTATCCGTACCGGACGATAAGCCTCTTCATATCGGCGGCTGTTTCGGGGTATTCGCTTTCAAGAATGCTTGCCACGGCTTTGCATGCCGATACAAGAACGCGGCTGAAACGAAGATCTTTAAGAAAACCGTCAACCGAGATTATGAGTCCGTTTTGCTTGAGAAGATAGGAAAAAAGCGCGAGGCGGGCCTTTTCATCGGCGGGGATTCGTGACAGCGGGTAGAGATCTATCGGCTTCGGGCTGAGGAAACTGTTAAGAAGGCCTAAGCCGATGACATTCTCCATCGTTTCGGGGCGCGGGGAGAGCAGTATTTTGAAAAACTCGGTCTGAACCCGCTCTGCGGATAGGCGAGCCGATAAATGCGAACACTTTTTTATAGCCGCAAGCGTTTCACAGTCTATTTCAAAGCCAAGGACGGCGGAGAAGCGGAGTGCGCGAAGCATACGCAGCGCATCTTCGGTAAAGCGCTTTTCCGGTTCGCCCACGCAGCGGATTATACCGTTTTTTATGTCCGATACGCCGCCAAAGCAATCGATTACGGCGCCGTCAGCGTCCATAGCCAGAGAATTTATCGTAAAGTCGCGCCTTGAAAGATCCTCGCGGAGCTCGGAAACAAAAACGACCGAATCGGGGCGGCGGTGATCCGAGTAGCCGGACTCGGTTCTGAAGGTTGTGACCTCTGCCTGCCTGTCGCCGATGAGAACCGTTATCGTTCCGTGCATCTCCCCGGTGCGTACGGTCCGCTCAAAAAGCTCGGCAACCTCGGTCGGCTTGGCAGACGTTGCTATGTCGTAGTCTGCGGGGGCTATACCCAGCACTATATCGCGCACGCATCCACCGACGGCGTACGCCTCAAAGCCGCTTTCCTTAAGACGAGCAATTATAGTGAGGACGTATCCGGGAAGCTTGTAAAAATTCATATAATCCCGCCTTTTTGTATGCATACTATTATTAAAATATGAATATTCTGTTATGATTTCCTTGTAATATCAGCCTGCAAGTATTATAATATTTTGATAAAATAAAGCAACTGTTTTGTCTGTTGGGAGACTATATATGACTGTTTATGATTTTGAAAAGTACGCTGTTCCCGGAAGCCGGGCTCATCTTGTTGGAATTGGCGGCGTTTCCATGTCACCACTCGCAGAGGTTCTGAAGGGAATGGGCATTACCATTTCGGGCTCCGATATGAACGACGGCGCGGCGGTAAAGCACCTCCGCTCACTCGGGATAGACGTAAAGATAGGACATAGGGCCGAAAATATCGACGGGGCCGACTATATCATCAGAACGGCGGCGGTGCACGATGATAATCCCGAAATCGCCGAGGCGAGGAAAAGGGAAATACCGGTTTTCGAACGCACGCAGGCCTGGGGCTCGATGATGCGAAACTACAAAAATGCTCTGTGCATATCCGGGACGCACGGAAAAACCACCACGACATCCATGGCGACGCATATCCTTACCGAGGCGAAGCGCGATCCTACCGTTATGATCGGTGGAACCCTGCCGCTTCTTAATTCGGGCTACCGCGTCGGCAACGGCGATACGATCGTGATGGAATCCTGTGAGTACTACAACTCTTTTTTGAGCTTTTTCCCGACCGTCGCAGTTATACTGAATATCGATGCGGACCATCTAGATTTCTTCAAGGATCTCGACGATATCAAAAAATCTTTCCGCACGTTTGCAAGGCTTGTGCCGCCAGACGGCTGCGTCGTGGCGAACGCCGACGACAGGAATACCATGGAGGCGCTTTCCAAGCTGGAAAGGAAGCTTATTACCTTCGGCTTTTCTGAGAAGGCGGATATTCGAGGGATAAACGTCGTGCTCAGCGAGAGGGGCAGCGAGTTCGACGTGCTGTATAAGGGCGGAGTATACGCTCATATCCGTCTCCGCGTACCCGGAAGGCACAACGTCTTAAACGCTCTTGCGGCGACCGTGGCGGCCATAGTACTCGACATCCCGGCGGGGGCGGTAGAGAGAGCGCTATATGAATTTACCGGCGCCGGCAGGCGGTTTGAATACAAGGGCAAGTACCGAGGGGCCGAGGTCTTCGACGACTATGCCCATCATCCTAGGGAACTGCGCGAGCTTCTTGCCGCGGCTAAAAGCCTTGGATACAAGCGTATAGTCTGTGCTTTTCAGCCGCACACCTACACGCGCACCAAGGCTCTGTTCGACGATTTCGTAAGGGAACTGAAGGCCGCAGACAAGGTTTTTCTGGCCGAGATTTACGCGGCGAGGGAAGACAACGAGGTCGGGATTTATTCAAAGGATCTTGCAAAAGAGATAGACGGTGCGGTTTGCTGCGAAAGCTTTAAGGATATGGAAAATAAGCTTGCTGAGATCGCTTCTGACGGCGACATTATCCTCACCGTCGGCGCCGGCGATATTTACAGGGTCGGCGAGGCTTTGGTAAAGCGCAAAGATTAAAACCCAATGGAAAATATCGGCATAGTTTGGATCGATTTCCGGCTATGCCGATTTTCCTTTGCTTAGCGGCACTATTATATTCACATGTTGATTAAGAAAGACTGCCTTGTTCGGCAGCTTCTCCCACTATGATTTTTTTGGAGCCGATAAGCTCGGCTTTCTCACTCAGGGGGATTTCAAGGAAAAGCGCCTCTAGGCACTCGGGGCATATAAGCGCATCTTCCCACCCGCCGTGACTGCGTCTCGTCCAGGTGTACATTTCTCCGTATTCGTAGCATTCTGCCCCGCACTCCGAACAAAGAATACAGTATGCGTTCATGGGGTCGGGATCATAATATCCGTTTTGTTTCATATTTATAGCGTACCTTTCGCAAGCGATGTGCAGGTTTTCGGTTACCGCATAAGCGGTGATAAAACCTGTTTCATACCGGTATGCTTATATAGCGCCTGCCGTTTTTCATTTCCTTATTTATATAGCCTTTTCTGCAAAGGGCGGAAAGACTGCGGCCGACGCTTCTTTCGGTTATTTCAAAGAGGCGTGCGAGTTCTTCGTCCGATACTGACGAAGCTCTTCTGCCTCGGTTGCACCTGCTTATAAGCTCCGTGTAAATCAGTCTTGTAAGCGGCGACAGCGAGCTGTCGTATCTTGCATCCGTCCGGGCGCGTCTTTTTTTTACATCACCGCTTGCACATAGGCAAAGTTCGGCGCAAAGCCTGTCAAACACATCGACTGTGATTTCGTCCGAAGAAAGAAAGCCGTAACGGGCCAGAATATCTTTAGCCGCCTGCGCGGATATGCCGTTTGCCGCGGCAAGAGCAAAAAAGTATGTAATCTGTTCGCCTGTAACCCTGCCGGAACCCGCGGTCCCGCAGAGAACAGGATTCCAGGAT
>JAJUHS010000158.1 GCA_029267755.1 Clostridiales bacterium | reverse complement strand
ATGACTCACTGGCAGACAATGACATCCGTTGTTATGCCTCAGGCAATACGCAACATCATGCCGTCAATCGGCAATGAATTCGTTGTAAACATCAAGGATACCTCCGTGCTTAACGTAATTGGCGTCTCTGAGCTGTTCTTTCAGTCCAAATCCGCCGCTGGTTCTTTCTATTTCTTCTTCGAGAGCTACATGATTGCCACTGTTATCTACTTTGTTCTAACCTTTACTGTGACTCGCATCCTGCGCTACCTTGAAAGGAGAATGGACGGTCCAAAGAGCTATACGATTTACGGTTCACAGACAAGCCCAAATGCGGAGATACACATTAAAAAAGGAGGTGTCTGAGATGCCGGTTATTGAGCTCAAACACCTCGAAAAAAGCTTCGGGAACAATCAGGTTCTGACCGATATAAGCCTTTCGGTCGACAAGGGCGAGGTTATCAGCGTTATCGGCGCTTCCGGCTCCGGAAAAAGCACAATGCTTCGCTGCATAAATCTTCTCGAAACGCCTACAGGCGGAAACATCTATTTCAACGGAACCGATATCATGGATAAGGGTCTTAAGCTCTCAGAATACCGCGCAAAGGTTGGAATGGTTTTTCAGCAGTTCAATCTGTTCGAGAACCTGACGGCGCTTCAAAATTGCGTCGTCGGACAGGTCAAGGTCCTCGGGCGCAAAAAGAGCGAGGCTGAGGAGATAGCGCGCGAATACTTATCAAAGGTAGGAATGCTTCAATTTATAAACGCAAAGCCCAAGCAGCTCTCAGGCGGTCAGAAGCAGAGAGTCGCAATAGCAAGAACCCTCTCTATGAACCCTGAGGTAATACTCTTTGACGAACCCACCTCGGCGCTTGACCCGGAAATGGTCGGCGAGGTACTCAACGTAATGAAAGCCTTAGCTGAAAGCGGCTACACGATGATCGTAGTAACACACGAGATGAGCTTTGCCAAGGACGTATCCAACAGGGTAATATTCATGGACAAGGGTGTTGTGGTTGAGGACGACGTGCCAAGCGTCATATTCCATAACCCGAAGATGCCGCGTACAAAGGAGTTCCTGTCAAGATACTTCGCCGGGTGATTAATAAAATCAGGAGGTCGGGATTTTCAGAGCTGAAAATCCCGACCCCTTTTCAGAGAGGATACCCAAAACAAATTGCTAGCTGAACGATTTTGCGAATTTTGTACATGGTGGCTAAATTTGTCCCCATTTTTAGAGCAAAACACGCTTGCCACCCGGTACGAACTGTAAAATTACGCTTGCAGGGGGTATTGACACCGATTAACAAAAATAGTAGTATTGTATTGCTATTTGCGAAAATTGAATAATGTTTAACGCAATGCAGTAACGATTTTGATCGTTTGATCGTACGTTTTAATAGGGAACACGGTTCGAATCCGTGACAGCCCCCGCTACTGTAATACGGACGGGTACCTTCACTATGCCACTGGCCAGCGCTGGGAAGGCGAAGGTATTCCGGTTGATGTTTAGTCAGGAGACCTGCTGCTTTGCTTTGCAATCACTTTCGGTGGGAAAGTAAAGAAGCAGAAGCCGCATTTCCAGCAGCGTCTTTTTGAATTTTTGCCGACAGTGGATTTTATCCACTGTTTTTTTTATGTTGTAAATCCTTGTGTCATTAGCGCAGTCTGCCGGATACCCACAGAGTGATTGGAATGCCATTATTCCAGAAATGAAAGGAAAGGATTTGAACAACATGATAGAATCTGTTAAAAAAATGACGGCGGTATTGCTTGCCGCTGTTATGCTTATCTCTTTGGTGGCCTGCGCCCCCTCAAAATCTGCGCCTTCGCCATCTTCGTCGGCAAACAATGATGATTTTAACGGAAAGCTTGTCCTTGATCACGAGGAGCAGCTTAAGTATGCAAAGAGTTTTACGCTTACACATTATAAGGGCGGGTATACGGAGTTTACCGTGGCGTCCGCCAAGGATAAGAAGTTTCTTATAGTGCCAGAAGGCAAAAAGGTTCCGGACGGACTTGCAGGCAATGTAGTGGTTCTAAAGCAGCCCCTTAACAAAATAACTATTAACAGCACCGGTATGGTATCATTGGTCGACGCTATCGGAGGGCTTGATAAAATCGCTACTGTCGGATATGACGTTAACGACTGGTATCTTGATAATGTAATTTCCAGCATGAAAGAAGGAAAAATCAAGTATTCCGGCAATTATAAGGCACCCGAT
The DNA here is from genome assembly GCA_029267755.1 of Clostridiales bacterium. Lineage (GTDB taxonomy): Bacteria > Bacillota > Clostridia > Oscillospirales > Oscillospiraceae > DUPK01. The sequence goes on along the minus strand of JAJUHS010000158.1, from coordinate 536 downwards.
TTTGAAATGCTGACCAAACTGGGCGTACAGCTTGAGATCGACACTACGATGCTTCTCAATTATCCCGCCGTAATGCAAAAGTATGATGAACTTAAAATACCGTATTTTATTGAATCGTCTTCCAGCGAAGGACATCCGCTCGGCAGAGTCGAATGGGTAAAGCTATTCGGTGCGCTGATGGGGCTTGAGGACAAGGCTGATGCATACTTTAATGAGCAGGCCGCAAAGGTCGAGAAGGTTACTGCGGCAGAAAAAACGGGTAAGTCTGTGGCAATGTTCTACATAAGCTCTGGCGATAAGGTCTTTGCGCGAAACGGCGGCGATTATATGGCAAAGATGATTGAAATGGCCGGCGGAACCTATATCATGTCCAATGTTTCGCCCGATAAGTCGGGAACGACTTCTACAACGTTCGAAGACGTTTATTCGCGCTGCGCTAATGCCGACTATCTGTTTTATATAAATTTCGCTCTTAGTTTCGGCTCTATCGCCGACATGATAAAGTATAATCCGCTGTTTGCGAACTTCAAAGCCGT
>JAJUHS010000057.1 GCA_029267755.1 Clostridiales bacterium | reverse complement strand
TGCTCAAGGCTCCAACTCGTAAGTTTCGTTATCCAGTATGGTCAGGGGGCGCTCCTGATATACCTGCTTTTTCGACGGAATAAAGCCCCTTACGTTGGTTGCGGGATAAATCCATGTATATTGTCCTATGTGCGTACCCGGCTGAGTCACGGAATTTGCGCCGATTCTCGAATTATCCCCTAAAATGCAGCCGAAAAAACTCATGCCCGTATCCAGCCTGCCTTCGTCCGCGCGTACCTTTATATTTGACTGGTCAAACTTTCGATTCGCGATTATGGCTCCCGAACCGATCCGGGCCGACTTGCCTATCACGGAATCCCCGGCGAATGATGTGCTCTGGATCTTCGCGCAGTTGAAAACCACGCAGTGCTTTACCTCGCTGCAATGCCCGAGAACACAGTTGTCGCCGATTATAGTATATGGACGCACTATGCAGCCCGGCATAAGCTCGCAGTTTTTTCCTATATACACAGGCCCGATTATTGTGACGCCGTTATACAGCCTCGTGCCCTCTCCTATATAATAGTTCCCATAAAAATCGCATTTGCCGAGGCACTCTCCGGCCATTTCCTTTTTATCAGGTTTTACCAGAATTTCATCCAAGAACTCGAAGACTTTGCCGAGCGCCTCCCAGGGATACTTCATATCATCAAAAAAACCCTCAAAGGGAAATTTATCATAATTCGAAAAATAGTAGCTGATATCCGTTATCATTTCCCCGCCTCCCGACTCAATACTACTAAACTATTATAAAATAATGCATTTTAACAGTCAATTAAAAAGAAAAAACATTTTTTTAATATTTTTAAGGAACAAGCGTTTGCATAAAAATTCTTCGCATGTTATAATAAACAGAAATATGGTTTTCAAACTCTACCGGCAGATCTTATCTCCACGCATATAATATGATATGCCTGGCAGCGAAAAAACTCCATACGGCATAGATATTTAATTTTTTATTACCCATGTTGAAGTTTTGGGGAGGGAAATCAATGAAACCGTTGTCGCAGAAGCAGAAGGAAATCTATGACTTCATAACCAGGAGCGTTTCGTCCAACGGTTACCCGCCCTCTGTCAGGGAAATCTGCGCGGAGGTGGGCCTAAGCTCTCCCTCGACGGTGCATCTTCATTTGAAGACGCTGGAGCGGCTCGGCCTCATTTCGCGCGACTCAGGCAAAACCCGCGCGATAAGGCTTGAGGATGAAGCTGCTCCAAGCGGAATACCGATACTCGGTTCGGTAGCCGCCGGGGAACCGATACTCGCGGTAGAAGACGCTCTCGGATATCTGCCATTCGACCCCGGAAAAAGCGGGGATTTCTTCGCGCTCAGGATTCGCGGAGAATCGATGATAAACGCCGGTATCCTTGACGGCGACATGGTGGTCGTACGCAGGCAGCCGAGCGCTGAAAACGGAGAGATCGTGGTTGCGCTTATAGGCGACGAGGCGACCTGCAAAAAACTCCGACGCAGAAACGGCGAAGTCTGGCTTTTGCCCGAAAACGAGGCTTACGAGCCCATAGACGGTTCGGACGCCATGATACTGGGCAAGGTCACAAACGTAATAAGGACGTATTAAAAACTTGGGGGGCTATATGTTCCGGGAATTAAAAGAGCTTATCGCGGCATATAAGGAGCGGGATCCGGCGGCGCGCTCGAGTCTGGAGATATACCTTCTTTATCCGGGTGTACGCGCCGTCCGGAGGCATAGGCGGGCGAACTGGTTTTACCGTCATAATATGCCGTTTATCGCCCGCTGGATATCGCAGGGCACCAGACGCGTTACCGGTATAGAAATCCATCCGGCGGCGAAAATAGGAAGAAGATTCGTCATTGACCATGGCATGGGCGTTGTGATCGGCGAAACCGCCGAGATCGGCGACGATGTCCTAATATATCAGGGCGTAACCCTCGGGGGTACAGGCAAGGATAAGGGAAAGCGCCACCCCACAATCGGGAACCACGTTATGATAGGCTCCGGCGCGAAGGTACTTGGGCCGTTCACGGTCGGAGACGGCGCGCGCATAGCCGCAAACGCAGTCGTTCTCAAGGAGGTCCCGCCTTACAGCACGGCGGTTGGCGTTCCCGCCAGAATTGTAAAGATAGCCGGAGAAAGGATCGATTACGCGGATGCGGTCGACCAGATCCACGTCACAGACCCAGTCGCGGCGGAGCTTGCCGCTCTGCGCAGCGCGCTTAAGAAATTGGCAATACAATCGGAGGCAGACATAAATGATGAAGATTTATAACTCGCTTACAAGAGAAAAGGAAGAATTCGTGCCGATTGAACCTGGAAAGGTTAAAATGTATGCCTGCGGTCCGACGGTATACAATTATATACATGTCGGCAACGCGAGGCCGATAATCATGTTCGACGTGCTGCGCCGCTACTTTGAGTACCGCGGCTATGATGTTACCTTTGTCCAGAATTTCACGGATGTGGATGACAAGATTATAAACCGCTCCAATGAGGAAGGGATATCTTCAAAAGAGGTTGCAGAAAAGTATATCAGGGAATACTATACCGATGCGCACGGTCTCGGCGTTCGGGACGCTTCTATTCATCCGAAGGCGACCGAAAACATTGATGAAATTATCGAAATGGTAAAAACTCTTATTGAAAAAGGCTATGCTTATGAGGCGGAAGGCGACGTCTATTACCGCACCTCAAAATTCAAGGACTACGGAAAGCTCAGTCATCAGCCGATGGAGGATCTGCTCGCGGGCGCCCGCATAGATGTGGCGGATATCAAGGAAAATCCGATGGACTTCGCGCTCTGGAAGGCAGCGAAGCCCGGTGAACCCTATTGGGATTCTCCCTGGGGGAAGGGACGTCCCGGCTGGCACATCGAGTGCTCCGCTATGTCCGTGCGCTACCTCGGAAAAACGATCGACATACACTGCGGCGGTCAGGATCTTGCCTTTCCGCATCACGAGAACGAAATTGCGCAGTCCGAGGCCGCAAACGGATGCAAGTTCGTAAACTATTGGATGCACAACGGCTTTATTAGCATCGACAACAAAAAAATGTCGAAATCTCTCGGCAACTTTTTTACCGTTCGCGAGGCCGCCGAAGCCTATGGATACCCGACCATCCGAATGTTTATGCTTATGTCCCATTACAGAAGCCCCCTAAACTATTCGGGTGAGGCTTTGATGCATGCGAAGGCTGCCCTTGAGCGGCTAAACACGGCCGTCGAGAACCTCAAATTCCTGTCAAAGAATGCCGTATGCAAAGCTATAAGCGAATCCGAAAAGGAAAAACTCGCAGGTTTTGCCGCTTACAGGGAGCGTTTTATCCAGGCAATGGACGATGATTTCAACACTGCAGACGCTGTTTCCGTCATTTTTGAGCTTGTGCGAGAGATAAACGGAGCTATGGCCGTGGACGCGAACCCGTCCGGCGAAATGGCTGAAGCCTCGCTCCGGGCGCTTACCGAGCTTGTCGACGTACTCGGTTTGATTTACGGCGAAAAAGCGGACGATATTGATTCCGAGGTTGAGGCTCTTATCCAAGCGCGGCAAAAGGCGCGTTCAGATAAGAACTGGGCGGAGGCCGACCGTATTCGGGATAAGCTCAAAAGTATGGGCATAATTCTGGAGGATACGCCGCAGGGTGTTAAGTGGAAACGGGGATAATGTCGTTTTTTCCTAAAAATCCGCGTAATGCCGTGTAATTTCGTACAAATTGCACGGCATTATTTTTGCAAGATCTCTTGACTAATATTGCAGAAATTGATATCCTTACTGATAACATCGTTATGAAAGGGGGAAAAATGATGCCGAATATGAATGATGCGCAAAATTTTATTCTTCAGGAGGAAATTATTTCCTCGTCGAAAAAGTTTGTCGGAAGCCTTTGTGATGAATTTAAAAAGAACAACTATATCGATCCTTCCTACTACGAAAAGGTTGATGTTAAACGAGGGCTTCGCAACGCGGACGGAACCGGCGTTATGGCCGGGGTTACCCTGATTGGAAACGTACAGGGATACATTATTCGAGACGGAGACATAATTCCGCAGGACGGGCATCTGATATACCGGGGAGTCGATGTAAGCGATCTTATAAACGGATTCATTTCCGAAAACCGCTTCGGCTATGAGGAAACTGTTTACCTGCTTTTGTTCGGCGCTCTGCCTACCTATGACCAGCTTACCGAGTTTAAATATATTTTAAACGAGTGGAGCGCTTTGCCTCCTGATTTTACCGAGGATATGATAATCAAGGCCCCAAGCCGCGACGTAATGAATAAATTGGCGCGCTCCATACTTGCCCTCTACTCCTACGATCCCGAGCCGGAGATAAGAACGCTCGAGGCGGAGCTTTTCCAGGCTCTGCGAATGATTGCGCGCTGTCCGACAATAGTCGCCCACGCCTACGCTGTTAAGCGTCATTACTTTGATAATGAAAGCCTATATCTGCACCGTCCGAGAAGCGACATGAGCATTGCCGAAAACTTTCTGTATTCCATTCGCCACGACAATAAGTTTACCGACGAAGAAGCGAAGCTGCTCGATCTGTGCCTTGTCCTCCATGCCGAGCACGGAGGCGGCAACAACTCGGCTTTCGCCTGCCGCGTCCTCTCATCGTCCGGAACTGATATTTACTCGGCGCTTTCTGCGGCGGTCGGATCTCTCAAAGGCCCGCGTCACGGCGGAGCCAACAAAAAGGTTACCGAAATGTTCGACGATATTGAGCGAAACGTCAAGGACTGGAAGGACGAGGACGAGATTTACAATTACCTCGCCAAAATCATACGCAAGGAAGCCGGGGACAAATCCGGTCTTATTTACGGTATGGGTCACGCGGTCTACACTCTGTCCGACCCACGCGCCGTAATCCTGAAGAAGTTCTCGCGCAAGCTTGCCGAGCAAAAGGGTATGGTCGACGAGCTTGATCTTATCGAGGCCGTCGAACGCCTGACGCCGAAGGTGTTCCTCAATGAAAAAGGCAGCGATAAGGTAATGTGCGCAAACGTCGATATGTATTCAGGCTTTGTTTATAAGATGCTGGATATCCCTCAGGAGCTGTTCACTCCGATTTTTGCCATATCCCGCATGGCCGGCTGGTGTGCACATCGGATAGAGGAAGTCTACAATTCCGAAAACCGCATCATAAGGCCCGCATATAAGGCTGTTTGCAAGCCCAAGCCTTATGTCGATCTGAAATTGAGATAGCTTTAAAAGAACTGAAGAATGAGCATTTTGGCTTTGGCCGCATATTGTGCGGCCAAAGTTTCTCTTTTTCTTCATTTTACTTAATTTTATGTATTGACAAACTTTGCGTCTGCTGATACACTATGTTGGCGTTCCAAAGACAGCAGGGGGTCTTGAACCGTAAGCATCCTGCCGAGGGGCTGATCTGAATTATTTAGGCAGCTTTATTTCCTCATGTTTTTTGGACATGGGGTTTTTTATTTTTGGACGCCGATAATTATCTCGGAGGTGAAACTCAGTATGCCTAACGCAAAAGTGCTCAGTGAAAAGCAGGCAATCGTTGAAGCTCTCGCCGAAAAGCTGCAGAATTCCTGTGCGGGTGTCCTGGTTGATTATTCCGGAACCGACGTGGCCACGGATACTCAGCTCCGCCGCGCCATGCGCGCCGCCGGCGTTGAATACGCCGTCGTGAAAAATACCCTCGCCAGATTTGCGGCCAACAAGGTGGGATACGAAGGTCTTGACCCCTTCCTCAACGGTCCAACCGCTCTCGCCATCAGCGCCAAAGATCCCGTAGCTCCTGCAAAACTGCTCTGCGAATACGCCAACAAAAAGGATAGCAATATAAAAATCAAGGTTGGCTTCGTGGAAGGCAAGATTATTTCCGAAAAGGAAGTACAGGCTCTGGCGGAGCTCCCGTCCAGAGAGGTTCTGGTTGCCAAGGTACTCGGCACTATGATCGCTCCCGTCAGCGGTCTTGTCAACGTTCTCAACGCGAATATCCGCGGTCTCGCAGTAGCGCTAAACGCCATTGCCGAGAAAAAGTCAGCTTAAAAAATAAATTACATTTATTATTTGGAGGTAACTAAAATGGCCAGCGAAAAAATCACCGCTCTTATTGATCAGGTTAAAAATCTTACGGTTCTTGAGCTTTCCGAGCTCGTACACGCTCTTGAGGATGAATTCGGCGTATCTGCCGCTGCTCCCGCAGCCGTTGCTGTCGCTGCTGCTCCCGCAGCTGCCGCAGAGGTTGAAGAGAAGACCGAGTTTGACGTTGTTATGACGAACTTCGGTGCGGAGAAGATAAAGGTTATCAAAGTTGTCCGCGAGATCACCGGTCTCGGGCTTGCCGAAGCCAAGGCTCTTGTTGAAGGCGTCCCCGCAAAGATCAAGGAAGGCGTTTCCAAGGCTGATGCCGAGGCTCTCAAGGCTAAGCTTGTCGAAGCCGGCGCTACAGTAGAGATTAAGTAATTAAGCCGCATAAAACTGCAAAAAAGGGCTCTATATCAATGGTAGAGCGATAGTAAAGGAATCCGGCAAGCAGTGGAAACTGCTTGCCGGATTCCTGTCTGATCAAGCTACCTTGTTTTTTATATTAAGGATAAGGTCTGGGAAACGAAATTAAGGACTCCGAAAGAAACTCTTTAAAGTCATTCCTGCATTTTGCGTATCAGATTTACCATTTCTATCGCGCTTACCGCGCTGTCATGCCCCTTGTTGCCCGCCTTTGTGCCGGCCCTCTCTATTGCCTGCTCTATGTTTTCGGTGGTTATTATACCGAAAATCACCGGAATTCCGGAGCTCAGGTTTATGCTCGCTATGCCTTTAGAAACCTCGCTGCAGACATAATCATAATGGCTTGTTGCTCCGCGTATAACCGCCCCGAGGCATATTACGGCGTCATACCTGCCGCTGTTTGCCATTTTCGACGCGATAAGAGGGATTTCAAACGCTCCAGGCACCCACGCGACCTCTATGTTGTCGCTTGATACGTTATGTCTGCCCAGGGCGTCAAGTGCTCCTGAAAGCAGCTTCGATACAATAAATTCATTGAACCTCGATGCGACTATGCCTATCTTGATATTCTCCGAAACAAGATTCCCTTCAAAAATTTTCATTCTGCCGCTCCTTTTTAATCAAAAATTCAGGATATGTCCCATTTTTTCCTTCTTTGTTTTCAGATAAAACTTATCGTACTCCGTAGGCTGCATCTGTATCGGAATCCGCTCCTTGATCTCAAGTCCGAAGTCCGAAAGGCCGTAAACCTTATGCGGGTTGTTGGTTAAAAGCCGTAGCGTTTTTGCCCCCAAGTCTCTCAATATCTGAGCCCCGATAAAGTACTCGCGCTGATCCTCCTCAAAGCCAAGCGCGAGATTCGCCTGCACGGTATCCATTCCAATATCCTGAAGCTCATAGGCCCGCAGCTTGTTGATAAGGCCAATGCCCCGCCCCTCCTGCCGCATATAGAGAAGCACTCCTCGCCCCTCCCTTTCAATCTGCGCCATTGCTGCGGCAAACTGTTCTCCGCAGTCGCAGCGGCGGGAACCGAACGCATCTCCTGTCAGGCACTCGGAATGGACCCTGCAAAGCAGATCCAGTCCGTTTCCGATGTCCCCCTTGACGAGTGCGACATGGTGCTCTCCATTAAGCCTGTTAACATACCCGTAAGCCCTGAAATTTCCGTATTTTGTCGGCATTTTTGTAACGGCGACCCTTTCCACCAGCCTGTCGTGCTTCTTCCTGTAATCCTGAAGAGCCCTGATGGTTATATATTTTAGATTGAATTTTTTTGCCAGCTCTATTAGCTCTGGCGTGCGCATCATAGTACCGTCCTCGCGCATAATCTCGCAGCAAAGCCCGCACTCCTTAAGGCCCGCCAGCCTCATGAGATCGACCGTCGCTTCGGTGTGCCCGTTTCTCTCCAGAACCCCGTTCTTTTTCGCAAGCAGGGGAAACATGTGCCCCGGGCGTCTGAAATCCTCCGGTTTTGCGTCGTCGGAGACGCATTTAAGAGCGGTAAGCGAGCGCTCCGCCGCAGATATTCCGGTGGTCGTATCCACATGGTCGATCGATACGGTAAAGGCCGTTTCATGGCTGTCCGTATTGTTTTCTACCATTTGGGGTATGCGCAGCTTTTTTACAAGACCTTCGCTCATCGGCATACAGATGAGGCCCTTGCCATAGGTAGCCATAAAATTTACGTTTTCAGTTGTCGCAAACTCCGCAGCGCAGACGAAATCTCCTTCGTTTTCCCTATCGTCGTCATCTGAAACAAGAATGATTCTGCCTTTTCTAAGCTCGTCAAGCGCTTCTTTGATAGTGCTGTACTCAAACATCGTACTTCTCCTTTGCTAAAAACCCGCCCCGGCAAGAAACTCCATTGTTATGCTTGTTTTGGGCTCCGCTTCTGCCTCTTCCGCATACGTCAGGAGCCTCCCGACGTACTTCCCGATAATGTCGTTTTCAAGATTTACCGTATCTCCAGGCTTCTTATCTAGCAGAACTGTAGATTTTCCCGTATGGGGGATAAGCGAAACGCAAAAGCCGCCGTCGACCACTCCCGCTACTGTAAGACTTATCCCGTCGATCGCGATCGAGCCCTTTTCAACAACGTATTTCATTACATGAGCCGGAGCGGCTACGTTAACCCTTACCGCGGTGCCCTCGTTTTCCATACTTGTTATCCTTCCTGCGCCGTCTATATGGCCGGATACTATATGCCCTCCGAAGCGTCCGTCCGCCCTCATCGCGCGCTCAAGATTGACTTTGCTTCCGACTCCAAGCTGACCCAGGCTGCTTCGGCTCAGCGTTTCATTCATAATATCCGCAGTAAAAATGTTTCCGCTGAACTCGGCGACCGTCAGGCAAACTCCGTTTACGGCAATGCTGTCCCCCACCTTCATATCCTCAAATATCATATCCGCTCCGACAGAAATTCGTGCAGATTTGGACGCTTTCCGGACTGATACAACCGTCCCGATTTCCTCAATTATTCCAGTGAACATCCGGCTCTCTCCTTTTCAAAGTATATTCCAGCAGAATGTCCTCACCAATAAGTGTCTCTTTTCTGCCCTCCAGCACAAACGCCTCGTCAGGACTGTCTATACCGAGGCCTCCGACAGGGGTTTTGGCTGTTTCCCCGCCGAATATTTTTGGGGATATATAAGCATGGACCTTATTTACTATCCCGGACTTCAGCGCCGCAGCATTCAGGGTCGCACCGCCCTCGAGCAAAACGCTGTTGATCTTCTTCTGCCCCAAACTTTCCATTAACTCCCGCAGATCTATATGCCCGTCATTCCGGGAAACTGTTAAAATATACGCCCCCTTCTCTCTCAACTCCTTTGCCTTCTCGGATTCGGGAGCCTCAGCCGTCGCAATGATTGTGGTTATACTATTTGCGGTTTTTACGATTTTAGATTCCAGCGGTATGCGGAGGTTTGTGTCGCATATTATTCTTATGGGATTTTTGCAGCCGGGGAGTCGGCAGTTGAGCATCGGATCGTCCGCCACAACCGTTCCCACCCCCACCATTATAGCGCTGTACGCATGCCTTATATAATGCGAGTGCTCCCTCGCTGCCACCCCGCTTATCCACTTGGACTTCCCGCTATCGGTAGCTATCTTTCCGTCCAGCGTCATAGCGTATTTCATGGTTAGAAACGGGGTCTTGCTCGTAATATAGTGAAAGAACACCTCGTTAAGCTCCCTGCATTCTTCTTCAAGCACTCCGGTAACCACCTTGATACCGCTCTTTCGGAGCTTCTTTATCCCTCCGCCCGAAACCAGCTCGTTTGGATCCTTCGTTCCGATGACCACCTCGCTTATTCCGCTTTTTATAATTGCGTCCGTACAGGGCGGCGTTTTGCCGTAATGGCAGCAGGGTTCAAGCGTTACATACATTGTGCCTCCGGATGGATCCATAGTGCAGGATGATAAGGCGTTTATCTCCGCGTGATGGCCTCCGTACATTTTGTGATAGCCCTTGCCTATCACCTCCCCGTTCTTCACTATAACAGCTCCTACCATAGGGTTCGGATTAACCCATCCGCATCCTTTCTTTGCTTCCTCCAGCGCCAGCTTCATGAACCTTTTGTAGATCACACCCGTCCTCCTTCCAAAACAAAAAATACGCCTTGAATATTGTCTACTCAGGCGCAATTAATATGCAAAACTTCCCCGTGCGTCAAAAAAGCCCCGGAATAAAAAATTCCAGAGCTACGACAAACAGGCGCACAGAATGTCCATGCACATACGTTTCTTCTTTCATCCAGACTTTACTGTCGGCTTCGGAGTTTCACCGAATCGTGCCTCTCGGCTCGTGGGCTGTACCACCGGTAGGGAAATTAACCCTGCCCTGAAGACTTAATTCAATTTTCGGTGCTATGCTATCATAAGCTTTTCCAAATTGTCAATGTCTATGTTTATATTTTTATAAAATTATTTGATATTTGCGGCATTTTCACCTTCAGTCCACCGTCTGCTTAAGTGCCACTTTATGCAGCCTGCCACGCCGTTTTCGCACCGCTTGCGCCTTTTCGCAGCCATGCCATACTTTACACTTCATTTTTTATTAGGTATAATTAGCAAAATTTAAGTGGTTTAAAAAGAACTGATTTATTTGCAGAAATCAAGCTCCGCTTTTGAGATAGGGGTGCATTATGTGTTATATATTAACATTGAAAAGGAATCCGGGAATTCCTTAGCTAAACAAATTTACGAACAAGTACGTCGAAGAATATTGAACGGTGATCTATTGGCAGACGAAAAGCTTTCTTCAACCAGGGAATTATCTCAGGCGCTGAATATTTCACGAAGTACAGTGATTACATCGTATGAAATGCTTTTATCTGAAGGATTGGTTTACAGTAAAATCGGTTCCGGAGTTTATGTAAGCCCCGGCGCAAAATATGACAGAATGCCGCTTCAAGCCACGGACTATTGTATGACAGCATTTTCATCAGAACAGCTTCCGAAGGGGATAATAAATTTTCACAGCGGAACTCCCGCGCTTGACCAGTTTCCTATGGCCAAGTGGATGAAATATGTTTCAAGGGCCTACAGAGGAGCTCCCACATCCGCCTTAGGATATGATTATCCGGCAGGAAGACCGGAGTTCCGCAAAACAATGTCGCTATTTCTGAAAAAGACAAGAGGCGTTGACTGTCATCCGGATCAGATTTTGATTACATCTGGTACCAAGCAGGGATTATCACTTGTTGCACAGTGCTTATTAAGTAACAATAAAGAAGCATGGATTGAAGATCCATCTAACATACATGTAAAGAAAATATTCCATAACTATACAAAAAACATTACGCCGCTGCCTGTAGACGATAAGGGCATACAGCCGGATTTATTCCCGCCTCACGGAAATCCCGCCCTGATTTTCGTTACTCCCTCTCATCAATTTCCAATGGGTGGAATTCTCCCTATTCAAAGGCGGCTTGAGCTCCTGCAGTATGCCGAAAAAGCAGTAAGCTATATTGTTGAGGACGATTATGACAGTGAATTCAGGTATAAGGGCCTGCCAATCAATTCCCTTCAGGAACTTGGGAATGAAAGGGTCATCTACCTTGGCTCTTTCAGCAAGACTCTGTTTCCTTCTGTAAGGCTTGGGTATATGGTGCTTCCCCGCCATCTTATTGAGTGTTTCTCTGAGTATAAAAGATTGTGCGATCATCACTCAAATTCTTTCACTCAGCTTGCCGTTATGGACTTTATCAACTCCGGAGAAATGGAGCGGCATATCATGCGTATGAATAAGTTATATGCAAAACGCCGCAACTGTTTGATTTCCTTGCTTAAGGAAAACTTCTCCGACACCGTCAAGGTGTTAGGCGACTCTTCCGGCTTACATATAGTTGCAGAGTTTAGGGATATCATATTTACCCCCGACTTAATAAACGATTTGGCAGCCGCGGGAGTAGGCGTAAAGTCCGTCGAGGAACATGCAATCGTTAAAGGGTGTCATGCCAATCAAGTGATCCTAGGCTATGCCAATCTAGAACCCGAAGAAATAAAGATCGGGATCGAAAGGCTGAAAAACGTACTCATATCCTAGGTAACCACTGATTTAATCCGGCGTTGCCAGATTGGTGGGGATAGCATCCTCAATCGAGGCAAAAAAGCGCAGGAATAATTGCTTTATTTCAAGCTTTTTTAACGATGAGTGGGGGTGCTAGACCCGCCAAGATGGTA
>JAJUHS010000041.1 GCA_029267755.1 Clostridiales bacterium | reverse complement strand
CAATTTTTTTGCTACAGCTCCTTTTTGACATGACAACTTTTATATGCACTTTTTAATCTGGTTTATCGCGTTTTTTTCGAGCCTTGAAACCTGCGCCTGGCTGATTCCCACCTCAAGCGCGACTTCCATCTGAGTTTTGCCCTCATAGAACCTGAGCGCCAAAATTCGCTTTTCTCTCTCGCTCAGCTTCTCTATCGCCTCTGAAAGAGCCAGCTTTTCGAGCCAGCTTGAGTCCGTATTTTTTGTATCGCTGACCTGATCCATAACGCATACAGTGTCTCCGCCGTCGTTGTACATTGGTTCATAAAGCGAAATAGGATCCATTATTGCGTCCATCGAGAAAACCACCTCTTCTCGCTTTATGCCGATAGCCTTCGCAATCTCCTCAACGGTCGGATCGCGTTGAAGCTCGTTCGTAAGGCGCTCTTTGACCTGAAGCACCCGGTAAGCCAGGTCACGCATGCTGCGGCTCACCCTTATGCTGCTGTTGTCACGCAGATATCTTCGTATTTCACCTATTATCATCGGGACCCCATAGGTACTGAACCGGACATTCTGAGACATGTCGAAATTATCGATTGCCTTTATCAGCCCTATGCACCCGACCTGAAACAAATCGTCGGCGTTTTCTCCACGCCCCGCGAACTTTTGGATTACAGAAAGAACAAGCCTCAAATTACCCGCTATCAGTTCTTCTCTCGCCTTTTTATCTCCCTCTTTGCTTCTTTTAAGAAGCTCCATAATTTCGCTGTTTTTGAGAACTTTTAGTTTTGCAGTGCTCATTCCGCTGATTTCGACCTTGCTCTGCATGCGTGCAAAACCTCCCTCGTTCACTGACTGATTGTCAGTATTTCCCGAGGGAGGTCTTTTAATACATATTCGTATTCCGCACCGTTTCGCCGAAACCTGGAAAATCGACCGGGCCGTGGGCCAAAACTTTTTGCATTGTGCAATCTTTTCTTTTTCTTTAAAATGCTATAATATATAAATGCTTAAAGTATAAAAGCCAATCAGATATTTCATTCTAATTTGCCGCCGTTTTTCGTTGGCCGAGAAAATTGCTTTTTTTGTTGACCTGGTAGATCTTTTCGAGTTCATATATTTCAAAAAGATAACCGTACTTGAAATTAATCACCTTGCAGATAGTGCGCCATTCCCAACAGTATTCGTATAGATATCTATGTATTTCCTCCATTACAGCAGGCGGCAACATTATCAATTTTATCAGACCTTTTCTTTTTTATTGTTACTATATCTTAACAACAAAATTTTGTAAAGAATTATTTTTTGGAGCATATTGATGAATGATTTTTATTTGGACAAAAATTTATATTTCGGCAGGCCTACGGACACCGGACGGTTGAAGAAGGAGCTTCTATGCTACGATCTTTTGGACAGTCTATCCATCGGCTATTGGAGGGCGGAGCACTCCCCGGCCGATACTGTTGAATGCTGCAAGCAAGTGGAAAAGGTTATCGGAGTGAACATATATAAGAATCTGTTTCTGTGCAACAGGCAGAAAACCGCATTCTATCTTCTCGTAATGCCGGCACTCAAGCCCTTCAGGACAAGCATTTTTTCGAAGCTGATTGGAAGCTCGCGGCTCTCCTTTGCTGATGAGGAAAATATGGAAAAGTATCTGGGCCTTTCTCCGGGTTCGGTAAGCGTGCTCGGCCTCATGAACGACAAAGACGGCGCCGTTCGGCTAGTTATTGACAGGGATATCGTCAGCTCGGATTACTTCCGCTGCCACCCCTGTGTCAATACCGCCACTCTTAAGATAAAGACTTCGGATCTGCTGGAAAAATTGCTTCCGGCAATTGGGCACATTCCTGAATTTGTCGAATTGCCCTGGAATTTCGATACTTAAGGGTAGGATAAATATTATAAGAGGGCGTTTTCAGCTTTTAAGCGCTGAAAACGCCCTCTTTTCAACCTCATTTACGCCTTTATTGCTTCTTTATCACATAGGTGCTGAGCGCCCTTGAGATGTAATCCGTAAGCTGGGCTTCAAGATCATAGGCACCGTCCGTAATGCACCACGAATAGCAGCAGCCTCGGGCAATAATAAACAAAAAAACCGTAATATCTTCTGCCGAAACGTCCGAATTAATTTCACCCTTCTCCTGACCTTCGCGAAGAACCTCCACGAGGACGTCCTGCATTGGCCTTGACTTTACAAACCATGTATTGTCCGAGTTATAAAGGATTTTCATTGTTTCAATTCCCGAGTCGTAATTGAGTTTTGCATAGTACCTGAAATAATCCACTACCTTCTCGACTGTATTTGTGCCTTTTAATTTGTGAGAAACGGTTTTGCAGAAATATTCGTCGGCAACTTTGAATATATCTGAAAATACATCTTCTTTACTATTGAAGTAGCTGTAAAAGGTGCCGACAGAAACACCTGCCGACGAGCATACATCTCTTATGGTAGTATTTGCGTATCCCTTTTCACGCATAAGATCAAGCGCAGACTGAAGAACCTTGGCCTTTGTCCTCTGCGCCTTTGTCAATTTGACATGCTCCTCCATAACCATGATCCTTTCAACATTGGTGCCCGCATATTTTATAAGAATTTTCATAAAAAAGAAATAGAAAAATTAAAAATAGAAAAATATTTTTTTAATTATCAAATTATTTTACGAAAATAAGTTGACTGCATCTATAAACTGTGTTATCTTAAAACCGAACGATGTTCACATATTCTTGAACGCGGTTCATATAAGCTTAATCCATGTTTTTGCGAATCCTGTTCAGTAATAAAATGGACTTAAAATGAGTAAGGAGGTTCAAGCTTTGGAAAGCATGAAACAAAATTTAGTTGGCATTGTCGGAGCAGCAAATGTTTTCGACAGTCCGGAAGTTCTTGCGTCTTATTCAAAGGACGAGAGCTTTGCCACCCCAATGAAGCCTTTGTTTGTTGTGAAGCCTGAAAATGCCGAACAAGTTCAGGCATTGGTCAGATTTGCGAACGAAACAAAAACGCCGCTTGTACCGGTAAGTTCCGGCGCGCCGCATTTCAAAGGCGACACGGTTCCAAGTGTTCCTCAGTCAGTTATCGTCGATTTAAGCGGAATGAACAAAATAATCAGCATTAACCGGCAACAGAGAATGGCTATTATCGAGCCCGGAGTTACCTACGGTCAGCTTCAGGAAGCCTTGGCAAAAGAAGGCATGACGCTTTCAACCTCACTAAGGCCCAGGGCAAACAAGTCCGTATTGACAAGCGTTCTGGAAATAGAACCGAGGCTTAATTGTCTGCATCAGTTCAACTATACGGAACCATTGAGATGCACAGAAGTTACTTTCGGAGACGGAAACCAAATATATACCGGCGAGGCCGGCAACGGTCCGAAGGATTTGCAGAAGCAGTGGGATCTCGGAAAATGGCAGGTTCATTCCAACGGCCCCGCCATGACCGATATGCTTAGAATGATTACTCAGGCTCAGGGAAGCATGGGAATAGTAACGTGGGCGTCGGTAAAATGCGAGCTGCTTCCCACAATCAGAAAAATGTACTTGGCACCAGCCAAAAAATCCACCGATCTTGAAGACTTTGTTTACAAAGCCATTTGGGCAAGAATCGGCGACAAGCTTTATGTTATGAACAAGGCATATCTTGCAAGTCTGATGGGCGAAACTGCGGAGGAAATTGCCGAGCTTAAAAAAGTAATGCCGAACTGGGTGGCAGCTTTCGGACTTTCCGGGGATATCCTTCTTCCCGAATTAAAGGTAAGCGCTCAGGAACATGATATTATGGAATATGCGAAACAAACCGGAGTTCAGCTGCTTTCCAAAGTCCCCGGCGTTTCCGCAGAAGCCGTTTTGGAAAAATCCATTAATCCTTCCGGAGAACCCTACTGGAAGCTTACCGCCAAAGGTTCATGCCAGGATATATTCTTCATTACAACTTTAGATAAGACCTCCAAGTTTATCGAAGCTATGTACGCGCTCGCAATTGAAGCGGGATATCCGACGGAAGATATCGGTGTTTACATACAGCCGCAGCATATGGGTACTTCCGTTCATCTGGAGTTTAGCCTGCCTTACAATTCCGCTGATTCAAAGGAAGCAAAAAAAGTAAAAGAGTTATATATATCGGCAAGCAAGGAGATGTCGAAGCTGGGCGGGTACTATGCAAGGCCGTATGATATTTGGACCACTATCCAGCTTAACAAAGATGCCCAGTCATATATCCTGTTAAAGAGGATGAAGGACATTTTTGATCCCAACAACATTATGAACACTGGAAAACTTACTTTGAAATAAATCTGGAGAAGGAGGATTTAATAAAGATGGCTTTACAAGATTACAGAGCTATGATGGAACGTTGCAGTACCTGCGCGGGCTGCAAATTCATTCCATTCGATAAAATAAAAAGCTTAAGATTTGCTGAAAACTGTCCCAGCATCGGTTATTACAATTTTATGACTTACTCGGCCCGCGGACGTTTTCAGTTGAGCCAGAGCCTGCTTGACGGCAGAGCGCAGCTTGACGATACCGTTACTGAAGCCATACATACCTGTACTTCCTGCGGCTATTGCGATGTCGGATGCAAGGTTACCAGATACAACCTCGAACCGCTGGAGCATAATATTGAGCTAAAAGCCTACGCAGTGGAAAACGGCAAGGTGCTTGAGGGCCAGAAGCCCGTTATTGAAAACCTCAAAAAAGAGCACAGCATGATTCCCGGAGCCAAGAAGGCGAACCGCACTGACTGGGCGAAGGAGCTTAACCTCAAGGATTTGTTCAAGGATAAGGCCGAGGTGGCCTTCTTTGCAGGATGCAAGTACAGCTATGATCCGAAGCTTCAGAAGATGGCACAATCCGCCGTTAAATTGCTGCAGAGCGCCGGAGTGGATTTGGGTTATCTTGGTGCCGCCGACAACTGCTGTGCAGGACGCGCTCATCAGATGGGCTTCTTTAATGAGTTCAAGGAGCGCGCAGAAGCCAATATCAAGGCTTTTGAAACCGCAGGTGTAAAAATTATCGTCACTCCCTGCTCGGACTGCTACCATGCTTTCAAGCGTCAGTACGCTAAGCTGGGATTAAATATCAAGGTGCTTCATGTCGTCGAGTATGTAGATCAGCTTATCCAGGAAGGCAAAATAAAGTTCACCAAGGAAGTTCCCTTAACGGTTACCTATCATGATCCCTGCCATCTCGGCAGGCTCGGCGAAGATTATGTTCCTTGGGACGGAAAAGAGAAGAAAATATATAACCAGATCCAGATTTGGGAACCGAGAAGGCCCAGATACAACGGAGCTTACGGAATCTATGACGCTCCGAGAAATATTCTAAAGGCTATTCCCGGAATAAAGCTTGTCGAAATGGAAAGAATCCGCGAATATTCATGGTGCTGCGGCGCAGGCGCCGGATGCAACGAAAGCAATCCGGAGTTTTCCGCCTGGACTGCCAGCGAGAGAATCACGGAGGCAAACGCAACAGGTGCGGATGCGCTGGTAACCGCCTGCCCGTGGTGCAAGGATAACTTCGTCAATGCTGTCGATGAAAATGGTAATAAGATCGAAGTCTTAGATATCATTGAACTCGTACGGCAGGCTATCTGAAAGGAGGTTATAGTATGGCTTTTCCAAGAGAAATATATCAGGCGCTCGAAGATATCGTAGGAAAAAGAAACATTTCCGAAAATATAGGTATATGCGAAACATATAGGAGCATTCCCTCTCAGTCTTCCGCTCACTACGGTCCGTCAGAGCACTGGACTCCCCTTCCGCAGGCTGTGGTCTTGCCCGGAAGCACCGAAGAAGTGCAGAATGTCATAAGGATTTGCAATAAATACGGCATAGAGTTTAAGGCATCGACCACCTTCTGGGCAACTATGGGATACATTGGCAGCGACTTTGCCATCCAGATTGACACCAGAAGAATGAAAAGCGTTAAAATCGATGCCAAGAATATGTGCGCAGTTGTTGAGCCATTTGCCATTGCCGCAACCGTCCAGGCGGAGGTTATGAAATACGGCTTGAATATAAACATTCCCGGTGTGGGATGCAGCAGCTCCACGCTCGCAAACTTCTCGTCCTGGATAGCGTTCGGACCGAATTCCATCTCCATGGGACAGGGTTCGGAAAACGTACTCGGTATGGAATGGGTTCTTCCGAACGGAGAGGTGCTTAGAACTGGCTCCCTCGGCGCCGGTGAGGGCTGGTTCTGCGGAGAAGGTCCCGGACCCAGCCTGAGAGGAATACTCAGAGGTATTTTCGGTGCCGCCGGATCATTGGGCGTCTGCACCAAAATGGCGGTAAGGCTGCATCCGTGGCCCGGCCCCGCCGACTTCCCCACTTACGGCACCGTTCCCGCATACAAGGCCGATTTTGGCCCCAACTTCAAGTGCTATACGCTTTGTTTCCCAACATGGGAAGCCTGGGCACGCAGCGTGCAATACTTTCACGAGAGTGATGTCGCATATTCGGGACACAGGCAGTTCAATATGTTTGGAAGAAACCTGAAGGGCGCAATGCTGAACATCATTACCGATGCCGACAAACAGCTTAGCGATCTTGAAGAACTGGTAAACGACCCGTACATCCAAAAAGAAAACGAAAAAATGAAGCTGGACTATCAGGTAATCATTGCAGGTTTCTCCGAAAGAGACATGGAATACAAGGAGAAGGCAATCGACTATATACTCGAGCAAACCGGCGGCTGGAAGAGCGAAATGATGCTTGAAAAAGACAAGCACGACTATGCGCTGCTGTACCTTACCAGATTGGGTCATAAGAACCTCAACTTTGTCATGTGCGGCGCTTACGAAGGTACCTTCGGCCTGTCAAGCAATGTATGGAAAACAATACAGGTAGTGGAAGAAGCGGTTGCCCTTAAGAGGAAGTGGGAGGTTGAACACGATTCAATTGCCGCTACCGGCGGAGACTCCGCGATGGGCAGCCTTTCCGGAATAGGCGGCGGCGGAGCCACAGGTTGGGAATTCTTCACCAACTTTGACGCTTATGATAAGAACTCCGTCCACGGTACGGCCAAATTCGTTGATGGGAATCAGGAGTTCCATAATAAGTATTCTTTCGGTCCCGACTTCTGCAGATGGAATTCGGACGTAAGACACATGAACGGATACAACTATACGCAGGAAGAGCATAACCAAATGTTTGCAAATGCGCCGCAACCCTGGGTTTATGCTTATCAGTATAAAATTAGAGAAGCTATTAACCCGAAAAATCTTTGCGGAACCTACTTCAGAACCGTTGACCCGAAGTGTCTGGAAAAGTAAGGCTGCCCACCTGACTTTTCATTCTCCTTCTTGTTTTTGCCCAAGCGAAGAGGCCGCCGAAAGGCGGCCTCTTCGTGCGCTTATAGGATTTCCGCTTTACAGTGTTGGAATTATAATGTAAAATAAATTAATTTTTTACATGAGGTGCAACATGAGAAATCGCGGCTTTGAAACGGTAGAAAACAAGCAAAACAGTGAAAATTCCTGTTCCCTGCTTCCCCTGCGCGGAACGAAAACCTCGGCGGGATACGACTTTTATGCGACGCAGGATATAAGCGTTCCCCCGCAGGGAAAGGCCGAATTTATCACGGACATAAAGTCATATATGCGACCTGGCGAAATGCTCATGCTTGTTGTAAGAAGCTCTGCCGGAATTAAAAACGATCTTATGATGGCTAATACGCTCGGGATAATCGACAGCGATTTTTATAATAATCCCGATAACGAGGGCAATATCAAAATAATCCTCCGCAACCTCCGTCCCGAAATGCGGATTACCGGTTTTAAAGAACTTCCTATTGGGGACGAAATCTTCACTATTCCGCAGATCGAAGACCTGCGGGTTTCAAACACCGTCCATATCAAGGCCGGGGAGCGAGTCGTACAGGGTATTTTTGTTCCTGTACTCGAATCGGATAACTGCAATTCCGACGCAGACCGCCAGGGCGGCCTTGGCAGCAGCGGGAAGTAGCATTGCTTTAAAGCGAAAAACCCTTTGGAATCCTGTCGATTCCAAAGGGTTTTCATTATATGTGACGTGCCCCGAACGCAGCGTTAAAGACGGCTTTATTCTTTCCCGTACTTTATTCGAGACTGCTTATAAAGCTCCTCCCTAAAGGCATCTGTCAGTACGGATGCTCCGTAAAAGCTGAAAACCGATGGCTTGTCGGGGTTGCAGAACCTGTCCGCGTAATTTCTTGCCGCTGCACGCTGTTCCTCCTCCGATGTCACGGCGGGGTCAAACATATCGGGCATGACGCCAATTATAATCTTGTCGCCGTATTCCTCATATATCCTTTGAGTGTCGTTCATTGCCTGACCGCACCATACATCCCAGCCAGCCTTGATCATATTTGGGACCTGCTTGTATAGCTGTCCGCAACTGTGGAACTCACAGGACATACCTTTGGAATGCAGAAAATCGGTGACCTTCCTCATATACGGGACGATCATTTCCTCCGCAGTCGCCGGCGAGAAGAATGTCTCCTTCTGAGAACCCCAGTCGTCATGTATGTAAAAACCATCTATTTTAGGGAAATAGGTTAGATACTTTTCGAAAATTCTAATGTAAAGGTCGCTCAGCTT
Source organism: Clostridiales bacterium (assembly GCA_029267755.1). GTDB lineage: Bacteria > Bacillota > Clostridia > Oscillospirales > Oscillospiraceae > DUPK01. The sequence continues at coordinate 6,179 of JAJUHS010000041.1, read as the reverse complement.
ATCAAACAGATCTTTAACCGCCTGCATCTGATCCTCATCGATCATTGCCACTATGGCCCCCTGGAAATCCATAAAGGAGATCAGCCTCTCATACCAGCCGTTCAGGAACCAGCATACGTTATAGCAATCGCTGCTCAAATACTCTTCGTTTTCCCTTGCGCTGCCCTCCCAATCCCAGGAGTCTATGTCAGGCCATACCACTTTGTCATACCACTCGTTTGCATTACTAATAAAAGGAACGCCCGGACGCACCATGGAACCTCCGACCTTTGGTACATACTCCCACTCGATCCCGAACATATCCTTCCCGCCTGTCGTATTGGTTACACCCGGAACGAACGATCCGTCGTAAACAAATGCACGGGCAATATTATCGGGGTTTACTCTTGGGGAAAAAAGGCGGGTTTCGTAATTGGTAATCTGCCAAACCGGTTTTTTATGAATAAGAGAGGAGTAGGCCTCCTTTGCCGTAACGGGAGTATCATAGACCGGAATTTGCGTACCGGGCATAAATCCCGGCAATACTTTCATAATTTTGAGTTCCCTTTCATCGAACTTGGGTATCATAAAATCAGCCTCCATTCTAAAGTGAGCAATCGGTTTAATTCTTGAAGATAAAATATATGCAAATCTATTCCCGCTTCATCTCGGCGACCGGAGCGTGCGCCATAGATTTGAACGGGTTGTAAACTAAGAAAACGACGGCCATGCAGGCGAAGAAACCAATGGCAATATTTATTGGCGCAAGGGTAGTTTCTCCGGCGACCGACTTGATAAATACCAGCCAGTATGTACAGATAAATCCGCCCAGGTTCATAAGAGCCATAATTATGGATGTCGCCATAGCGATTGTGCTTTGAGGCGTGGATATAGACATCCATGTCATCAGGGACGGCAGAATAATTGAAAAAGCGAAGCCGGCCAGGACAAGACCCGCGGTCATTACGAAGGCGCTGCCGCCAAATCTGACCATTGCCGATCCTACCATGCAAATCGCGAACCCAAAGGGAAGGCAGAATCGTTTCAGCGCTTTGAACAGAGTGCCGAAAACCAGACCGGCAACACAACCGGCGACGGTAAACAGGGAGAGGGCGGTTGCGGCCGCGGTTGCTCCGCCGGCGCGGCGCTCGATAAACAGTATCGAGAGATTCATCATAATCGGGTAGTTTATCATATTGTAAACCATAAGCAGAATTGCAATGACCCAAATCGGTTTGCCCATTTTCTCCTTAGGCGCGTCGCTCTTTATGGATTGCGTTTCCGCGGGCTTCTGCGGTTCCGGAAGGAAGAAGGCCATGATCAGTGCGACTATCACAAGCCCGTGGCCCCAAAATGTCATCTGCCAGTTTATATCGGCCAGAATACCGCCCAGCATCTGAAACACTATGCCTCCGGCATTCATAAAAAGAGTTCCGTATCCCAGCAGGCTGGCCCGCTTTTGCCCCTCGAAACTACCGGCAACTAAGGCGTTTCCCAGAGGAGAAAGCATACCGATTCCGATTCCCAAAATGGCACGGCATACTAAAATCGTGCCGAAATCCGCTATGAGAGCGGGTGCACAGCCGCCCACCAAAAACAGCAGACTGCCCAGAATGGCGAGAAATTTATACGAAAACCTTTTGCCGGCCACGGAGCCTGTTACAATAGTTGTGATTACGACAAATAGAGTAGGCAGGGTGGAAATAAGCACAAAATTTTTGTCAGGAAATGCTTGGGCAAACTTTGCCATGGCGGGTGTGACTACTGTGAAGCCCATTGCAACCAAGAACATCGACATAATTGCAGCTATCCCAAGGCCGCTCACTTTTCTGGTATTTGCGTTTTCCATTAAAATTCCTCCTCACAATAATTCTGTTTGGCCATATGTTTTCAATGAAAACTCTCAGCGGACAACGATTTCCGCCCCGGCAAAACCAATGCCTTTGCTGTGCAGTATAATCTGTTCTGTCAAACGCCCCCTTAAAAATGTAATAAGGAATCATGCCTTAGCCTGTCTTTGTCGGCAATCTCTTGCCGTATAAGTCCATTTTATATAATTAACTTTGTACCCGCCACGTGCGGATGATATAAAAAAATACGCTTTTTTCGCGCATGCTTCGTATCCCCATACCATATGGGCTCCCTTTATTAGTGCTTATAAATTATGTGCACAACGCCCCTCCTTTTTATATATATCCTGTATTTTTTGTTGATTTCGCACCAAGTTTATGATTAAATAAATTTGACAAGGTGGTGTTAGTTTGGACCTCAGTATGTGGATGCTTGCAAATCGCCTGTATTTTATGGATATGGATATAAAAATACGAAACGATTCGCCCCCCGTCCTGCGCAGTGCGCGGCTGGCGTATGCTACCAATTGCGTGCGCGTGTTTAAAAGCGGCGACGATTGCGTCTGCGCTTGGGATGAGGACAGCATACGTCTGCATGATGTGGATCTCTCCGAGGCCTTTGAGCTTGTACAAAGCGTATTTGACTTTTATGAGGATTGGAGCAGGGAGATCATAAAGCTGGCGTCGGAACGAAAATATCAAGAGCTTGTAGACCACTGCTGGCGGGTATTCCATAGCCCGATGCTTATTATGGACGGCAACTATAAGGTTTTGGGTATCAGCAGCCGCTACAAAAACCTGGACGAGGAATGGGAATACATATCAAAATATGGACATTCGTCTGTCAGAGCTCTCCAGGATATCCGGAACGAAAATAAGGAAATCGATAAACCGGTGATGCAAACCTTTAAATTTTCCAATATCTATCTTCGCAAGAATGGCATAACCTGTCCGCTTCTCTGTGACGGCGTCTTCTGCGGAAGAGTCAATGTATTCGAACATGAACGTATTCTCAATACGGGCGACAAGCAAATACTTGAGTTCGTGGCCTCTTTGGTTGCTTCAAGCCTTTCTTCAGGCAGAGGTATCGATTCCAACCCTTATGCTCAGGTATTTTCAAATCTCCTGGACGGCAAGGATGTCGGAAATGAGGACATCGAGCGCATAATGTCGGTCATGCGTTGGGATAGAAACGGATACTTTCAGGTTTTTATTTTAACCACTAACAGAAATTCCAAAGATAAAGGTGCATATTACATTTTGATTTCCACATTATATTCTCTCTTTCCCGACAGCTATGTAATTTTCCGCAACGACGGTATCGTGCTTGTAACTCAAATTGCATCCAATGCGAATGCATATATGCAGGGAGCAGCGGAAACAAAGCCGGCTGACGAGCGGAACAGAAAAGAGGAATTGAATGAGCTCTGCAAAAAAAACGGAATTGAGTTATATTACAGCCTCGCGCTGCAGGGAATAAATAACTTGCACTACTGCTATGATCAGGCGCTGTTCGCGATCGAACTTGCGAGCACCGATAAACTTCATAAAACATGCCACGATTTTTACTATTATGCGATTTATTACATAATTAAGTCCCGGAATTTTGATGAAACGCTTCATGCATGTCATCCCGATATTCTTTATTTGAAAGGGCTTCGTGACAAGACGAATTACGACCCTATTGAAACACTGAAGTGTTACCTCGACAATAACCGAAGTGTGTTGCATACGGCCAACGAATTGTTTCTGCACCGCAACTCAATGGTATATAGGATACAAAAAATTACGCAGGCTCTCCGATATAGCCTGGACGACGCCTATACCAGAGACTACATGCGTCTCTCCATCCGTATTCTGGAACTCTTAGGGCATACTGACAATTCCTTAACACAGCAGAGCTGCGATTAACGGAAGACTTATCTCTCATATCACTGAGCAGAAACGCGCACAAAGGGAGATGTATGTGATGAAATGCCGGGAAAACGGAGCCGCAGATATCCACTATTATTCCGACCGTCTGAAAAATAAACTGAGCAATCTGCGGACTTCGCACTCCGCCATTGTCGAAGCTCCCTCCGGCTACGGGAAAACGACGGCTGTGCGCGACTTTCTGGAATCGGCGCTGCCGCAGGACATTCCAGTGTTCTGGTTCGCAGCCGCGGAAGAGGCGCCCATGTCCGCCTTCCGCCGTTTTTGCCGCGTCGTCGGAGAAATCGACGTAAGCGCGGGGCAAAGGCTTCTCGGAACCGGACTTCCGAGCGCCGCCATCGTCGGCGAATCATGCGACGCGCTGCGTTCGATTAAGTGCCGCCGCGAAACTTATCTTGTTATCGACAATTTTCAATTCATACAGCCGGGTCTGCCTCCCTCCTTTTTCTCGGCGCTCCTTGAGTGCGGGCGTGGGGGGTTGCATATCATCGTCATTACGCAGATGCTCACCCGAAATCTGACCGCAGCGGCGGCAGGCCGTGGTGTTCTGCATATTACGATGTCCGATTTGCGGCTAAACGCCGAGGATGTCCGGCGGTATTTTGCCGTTGCTGGTGCGCCCGTTTCCGCAGACGGCGCAAATGAAATAGTGCGGCGCACCGAGGGATGGATCGCCGCCGTTCGTTTGAGCCTTTCCGAATATAGGGAAACTGGGACTATTTCCGATATCTCCGGTGTTTTCTCCCTGCTGGAGCATCTTGTATGGGATGCGTTGACCGCTGAGCAGCAAACCTTTCTTCTGCGTCTTTCGCCCTTTGGGACTGTAACGTCGTATCAAGCGTGCGCTCTATGCGGTTGGGACGCGCTGCCGGAGTATGCGAGGGCTGCGCTTGCCGGCCCGTTTATACGTTATGAAAGCAACGGGCGGTATTATGAGCTGCACACCATCCTCTCCGGACTCCTAACCCAAAAGCGGCGCGAACGCGGCGATGAGTTCGACCGGGAATGCCTGCTGGCGGCAGGCGACTGCTGCCGCGACGATGGCGACACCGTCCGCGCGATGGATTTTTACGCGCAGGCCGGAGACTACGAGCGAATGCTCCAGCTCGACCTCTCCGCGCTGTATTTTGAAACGATCGGCACCGAGCCGTTTTATGAGCTGGCGTTCAGGATCGCGCGGGAATGTCCGATGGAGCTAAAGCGAAAATACCTTCTTTCCATGTTGCGGATCGCATTTGAGCTCCTTGCGGCCGGAATAAACGAGGACTTTGGCGCGTTGTTGGACGAGCTTAACCCCATGCTTGATATAAACGGCGGCGGGGATCCCATCCTATATGGCGAATGGCTTCTGCTGTCTTCCTTTAAGCATTTTCCCAACCTCTACGAAATGACGTTCGTGCTGAAGCAGGCCGCCGAACTGTTTTCCGGTGCGTGCTCGCGCGTTATTCTGCCGGACTCGCCGTGGTTTTACTGCATCTTCGCCCCATTTACCATATTTCACTCCGTTCCCGGCGAGGCGGAGCGGGAAGCCGACGCGCTTAAGGAATACATAGCGCTCTATTCAGGCCTGACAAACGGCCACGGCGCCGGCGCGGACGTGCTGTTCCGCGCAGAGCTGGCGCATTACCGGGGATATCTGCGAGAGGCGGAAATTCAGGCGTATAAAGCGCTGTATATCGCACAAAGCAAGCGTCAGAAGGCCATCCGGCTTGCCGCGACATTTCATCTGGCCGAAATAGCCTTGGAAAGCGCCGATACGGCCGGCTGGAAAAACGCCGTCGCATCGCTTGAAGATTCGCTGGACGGTCTGCTGAATATCTTTCTTTTACCTTCCGCTATGGATACGGTAAAAGGGATGCTGTTTTCAGAACTCGGCAGAGAAGAGGAAACGGCGGAATGGCTGAAAGACGGGGATTTTTCGGGCCGGCAGCTTCCCAGCATGGAAAGCGGCAGAACTGCCGTACATTTTGGGAGTCTGCTGTATCGGGGTAAATACGCTAGGATAGTCGGAGCCGCGGAGGCCATACACCCGGAAGGCATTCAGATACGCGGCTTTCAGAACATCTATCTGGCGCTTATCTTGGCTGTCGCATATCTGCGTTCCGGAAACAGGGAAAAAGCGTTTCGGTACGCGGACCGTGCCGTGCGGGCGGCTATGGCGGACGGGCTTTTTTTACAGCTTCTGTATTATGGGCATCTATTGGACGGTCTGGTTGAGGAGTGTCTGGAACGGAACTTCCCCGCGCAGCTCCGAAGGTTTGCGTCAGAAAAGAAAAAGTACCTTTCCGCTTACGCCTCGGTCTTTCCCGGCCTGTCCCCGAACGACCTGCCCGAAGACCTGACCGCCCGTGAGAGAGAAGTCGCGCTGCTTGCTGCAAAGGGGCTCAAAAATATCGAAATCGCACAAGAGCTTGCCGT
>JAJUHS010000117.1 GCA_029267755.1 Clostridiales bacterium | reverse complement strand
TATCTCAAGGAGACACGCCTTAAGGTTTATGTATGCGTCGCCACAGAATATGGCGAAGCTCTAGTGCCGCAGGCCGATAATATCACAGTCTCGGCAAAGCGCCTGACGCGCTCCGAGATGGAGGCTCTGTTTTCAGCCGAGCGCTTCGGTATCGTCGTAGACGCTACGCACCCCTATGCGGCGGAGGCGACACGGAATATTGCCGAGGCCTGCTCCGCCGCAGGCACGGATTACCTGCGCCTTAACCGCGGAGGCGGAGCTGGCGTAGAGGGCGCCGTATATGTTGGTTCCATAAGGGAGGCGGCTGAATATCTAAAACGCACAGAGGGAACTGTCCTCGTAGCCACCGGAAGCAAAGAGCTTTCCCCTTATATGGAGATAGAAGGATACCGTGAGAGGCTGTATGTCCGTGTGCTCCCAATCGGAGTTTCCATTTCCGCCTGCGAACATAGCGGGTTCGCACCCTCACACATCATAGCGATGCAGGGGCCGTTCTCAAAGGAGCTAAACAGGTCGCTTATACGCGCGATCGGGGCGAAGTATCTTGTGACAAAGGACTCGGGAAGCAGCGGAGGCTTTCTTGAAAAAATTGAAGCGGCTAGAGAAGAGGGCGCGATCAGCGTGATAATCGGCAGGCCGCCGCAGCATGAGGGCCTGACCTATGAGGAAACGGTGCGGGAACTTTGCGGGCGTTTCAATATCGCCGTTAGTCAGCAGGTAAGCATAGTGGGTATAGGCATGGGCAATCCCGCCATGTTGACCGGGGAGGCAAAAACCGTGATCAACGCCGCGGACTGCGTGATTGGCGCAAAGCGTGTGATCGAATCTGCTGCCGAAGAAAAGCCGCGCTTTGAGTCCATGGACAACGAAAAGATAGTTGCTTTTATAAAGGAGCACCCCGAATACAGGCGCTTTGCCGTTCTTGTGTCGGGAGATACCGGATTTTACAGCGGAACCAAAAAGCTGCTGCCACTGCTGAAGGATTATTCCCCGAAGGTATACCCTGGAATTAGCTCGATCCAATATCTCTGCTCAAAGCTTGGAACCTCGTGGGATGACGCCTGCATTATATCACTGCATGGCAGAACCGGTTCTGCCGTACCGTTCGTCGCCGAACACAAAAAGGTTTTTGCGCTTGTCGGAGGAAGCGGCTCGGTGAACAGAATATGCGGCGAGCTATGCGATGCCGGTTTTGCCGACACTGTAGTATCAGCGGGGGAGCGACTGTCCTATGGCGACGAAAGGATAACCACCGGGACGGCGGAGGAGCTTAGGAGTATGCGCTTCGATCCCCTATGTGCCGTATTGATACGAAACAAAGATGCCTGTCCCGGCAAAAGATCCTGGTGCCTTCCGGACAGCGCCTTTGTCAGGAACACGGAGGGAAAGGTTGTCCCTATGACTAAAAGCGAGATTCGGGCCATTTCCATCGCAAAGCTGATGCTCGATACGGACTCCGTTGCCTACGATATAGGTGCCGGTACAGGTTCCGTATCGGTGGAGATGGCCGGCATATGCAGACGGGGACATGTATATGCCGTTGAGTGCAGAAAGGATGCGGCGGAGCTTATACGCACAAACAAAAAACGGTTCGGGCTGCATAACCTGACCGTCGTCGAGGGCGCGGCGCCAGAGGCCTGCGATGCGCTTCCTCCCCCGACCCACGCTTTTTTGGGCGGCACGTCCGGCAATATGAGCAGAATCATCGAAACGCTTATTGACAAAAACCCAAATGTAAGAATAGTCATAAATCTGATTACGCTCGAATCGATATCCGAAATGACGCAGTGCCTTAAGAAATTCGGTTATGACGACGCTGAAATAGTGCAGGTGACCGTCGCAAAGTCAAAAAAACTCGGCAGCCACCGCCTTATGAGCGGACAGAATCCGATAATGATAATAACCTGCCAGAAAAAGAACGACGGAAAGGGGAGAAAATAATGAAAGCAAAACTTGAAAGAATAGCGCCGATGGATATTGAGAGCCGCAGCTTCGAGATCATAACAAATGAGTTGCCGCACGAAATTGATGGCAGCCTTGCGCCTATAATAAAGCGTGTGATACATGCAACAGCGGATTTTGAATTCGCGGATACGCTCTGCTTTTCGGAGGGGGTGCTTGAAAAGGCGCTTGAAGCCATAAAAAACGGGGCATCTATCATTACAGATACAACTATGGCAAAGGCAGGAATCAATAAGCGCCTGCTGAAAAACTACGGCGGCGAGGTCTACTGCTTCATCGGGGACGAGGACGTTGCGCAGGCGGCTTTGAAAAACGGCACAACGCGCGCGGTCGAGTCTATGGAAAAGGCCGCACCGCTCAAGGGACCGCTGATTTTCGCGATAGGCAACGCGCCTACGGCGCTGGTAAAGCTGCATGAAATGATAGAGCAAGGAAGAATAAACCCAGCTCTGGTAATCGGAGTTCCCGTAGGTTTTGTCAATGTCGTCCAGTCAAAGGAGCTTATAATGGAAGCGGATGTACCGTACATCATTGCCCGCGGCAGAAAGGGCGGCAGCAACGTCGCCGCCGCGATATGCAATGCCTTGATATATATGCTCGGGCGAGAGTGAGTGACGGTCATGCAGCTTGATTATTATATTGTCCGGGAAGGAAAAAAGCTCCGATACGGATATACTACCGGCTCCTGCGCTGCTGCGGCAGCCAAGGCCGCCGCAGCGATGCTGCTTTCGGGAAAAAGCGTTTCGACCGTTTGTCTCGATACGCCAAAGGGCATAATGCTTACCCTTGAAATTGCGGACATACAAATCACAAAGGATACCGTAAGCTGCTCGGTGAAAAAGGACAGCGGCGACGATCCGGATATAACGAACGGCATTATGGTCTATGCTTCGGTAAGCAGAATAACGGAAGGAATTGAGATACACGGAGGAGAGGGTGTAGGGCGCGTTACAAAACCCGGGCTGGATCAGCCGGTGGGCGCCGCCGCCATAAACTCGGGGCCGCGGCTCATGATCGAAAAGGCCTGCCGCGAGGTATGCGCCGAATACGGATATTCGGGCGGACTGGCCATTACGATATCCATACCCCGAGGGAAGGAATTGGCAAGGCGCACCTTCAACCCCAGAATCGGCATAGAAGGAGGAATTTCGGTTATAGGAACCAGCGGTATAGTAGAGCCTATGAGCAATGCGGCGCTCGTGGACACGATACGGCTGGAGCTAAACGTGCTTTATGCTTCGGGAGCGCGAGAGGTGCTTCTTATTCCAGGAAATTACGGGGAGAACTTTGCCGAGACGTCGCTCCGGCTGGACGTTTCGCGGCATATTACCTGCAGCAACTTTATAGGTGATGCAATTGACGCCGCCGTCCTCTGCGGATTTAAAAAAATACTGCTTATTGGGCACATAGGAAAGCTTGTAAAGCTTGGCATAGGAATGCTTAACACGCACTCGTCATACGGCGACGGGCGCATGGAAACGCTTGCAGCCTGCGCGCTTGAAAATGGCGCGGAGCCGCCTGTCCTCAAAGAAATTTTATCCTGCGTGACAACAAACGCAGCGATTGAAAAGCTGCGTGAACACGGGCTTCTTGCCGGAACAATGCAGACGCTCGGACGGCGAATAGAGGATTGCCTTGCACGCCGGGTTCCCGATGGAGTGGAAATTGGATATGTCTGCTTTACGAATGACGACAAAATAAAATGTATTCTCGCGCAAAGCGGGAACGCGGACGAGCTTTTGAAAATATGGAGAACACGGCCCTGACATCAACTGCTTTTTATATGGCGGTCATTAGGAATAGGTTATTAATATGCCTTCTTTTTAATAAAAATCCGTCAAAAAATAAGAATTAACTTGACATAACGGTAAGAAACCTTTATACTCTACTAATGGACATACTGATGTGTCAAGTTTAATATCCGGGTGTGGCGAAGTTTGGTATCGCGCTTGAATGGGGTTCAAGAGGCCGCTGGTTCGAATCCAGTCACTCGGACCATAAAAAACCTTGTAGTTTCAATGGCTACAGGGTTTTTTATTTTCTGTGGTATTCTTTGAGCCATTGGGTTTCAACTCATTTTTGAATGTTTAGACACCTTTCATTTACCGGAGTCCAAATGGCTTTTTCATGCCTTCTTGGTCTTCTTGAAATTGCGAACTTTATTGTAGAAGGATCATCGCCGAGAATTTACGCCACTATATAAGACTATAACTTCATTTTAAAACGAGGGAATAAAATCCGATTTGAACTACACTTTACAAGGACTTCTATAAGCAGATGAACATCCCCGAACTGTTTATAATGCCTGATAAGAAGACTTTGGAATGGGCGGATGTGTATCCGTTCCTATATCTCCATGCGGCCTTTGATGGCTTAAAAGAGAGCCAGAACATCCGGCATCTTGTTATTGATGAAATGCAGGACTATACCCCTGTGCAGTACGCCGTGATAAATTTACTTTTTCGCTGCCAGAAAACCATTCTTGGGGATTTCGGGCAGATGATTAATCCCAATCATTTGTATACATTACAAGATTTGCAGCAGCTTTATGAGAATGCGGAGTTGGTGAAGCTGAATAAAAGCTATCGCTCAACCTACGAGATCATTCACCTTACCAAACGGATACAAAACATTTCCGCGCTGGAAGCAATTGAACGTCACGGCGAGGAGCCCGTATTAATGAAATGTCGGGACAGGGATGATGAAATTCGCTATCTGCAAAACAGAATCAAAGCGTTTATAGATAGCGAAAACGCAACCCTGGGAATTATCATGAAAACAAACCGATCAGCAAAAACGCTGTTTGATATTCTTGCAGATAGTTATGACGTCAACTTAATCGCACCCGACAGTACAAATTTTGCTAATGGTATATCGATCACTTCCGTTCAAATGTCAAAAGGACTGGAATTTGATGAAGTCATTATTCCTTCAGCCGACGATACAACCTATTCTAGCGAATACGACCGGAGTCTACTGTATATCGCCTGTACGCGAGCCATGCACCGGCTAACTCTCACATATACCGGGAAACAAACAAAGCTGATTGAATGGGGGGATGACCCGAACCCCGAGCTGCAGACTAATAGTTATTAACATAATATTTGATGTGGCAACAACCGTCAAACTTGGTATGGGTCATCTTGGCCATTTCAGATTTATCTTCCATAATTCACCTTGTTTCAAGTCCTTCACTATTGCAATTAAACATATAAAAAAAGACGATTAGTGCAATGTTCACAAAATTGACTATTAAACCCAAAAATATTGCTGAGATTTATACTGCCTATCTTATAAATGTTCTATCATAAAAGTTTTTTTTTCGCTATACTTGAATTACATCGAATCTATTATTTTCATAAACGTTACTAAGGAGTTTCTCATGGTTGATTTAAGAATTAAGCCTTTTTATTTAAACGATGAACAAATTGAATGGGTTGAAAACACAATTGCCCATATGACGTTAGAAGAGAAAATCGGGCAGTTGTTTGTTCTCCTGAACGCGCCGCCAATTAAGGATGAAAATAAGATAAAGCAGGCTGTTGCGGAATTAAATCAGGGGGGGCTGCGCTGGCAGGCCGGGAATGCAGAAGACGCATATATTCAGAACACTACATATCAGAAGTACTCCAAAATCCCATTTTTAATAGCCGCTAACTCAGACGACGGAGGCTCAAGCTTTATTCCGGAGGGAACGTTCGTCGCTACAGCCGCACAGGCGGCGGCCGGAGGAACAACTGAGACGGCATATCATATGGGCCTTGTTGCAGGAAGAGAGGCTACCAGCATCGGCTGCAACTGGACTTTCAATCCGGTGGTTGATATTTATAAGAACTGGAGAAATACAATCGTTAATACACGCTGCTTCGGAGATAACGCTGAGGACGTTATAAATAATGCCCGCGCCTTTATTAAGGGGATTCGTGCAGCAAACCCTAACATGGCATGCTG
>JAJUHS010000120.1 GCA_029267755.1 Clostridiales bacterium | reverse complement strand
GTGAAGCCCGTTGAGCGCTGCGATGAGGAAACTCTTGAGAGAATTAAGAAAATCCTTTCGGAAATGGGCCTGATAAAAACAGTCTAATAATTTAATCGGATATATCGGGTCTTGGCAAGCAACTTCATGTTTTATAGATTTAGCGTGTGAAAAGGGGCCTATACCAAGAGATTAATAACGGATTTTAAGTCCGATTCTTGCCGCATTTATACCTGAATTCGGATAATGTCCTGTATATTTTGAGTCGATATTTGTCGGTTTAGTTTTGTTTGAAGTCAGTATATAATTGTTCCGGGCAATATCAGTATTCTCATTATTAATTTTTTGGGGCTGGTGTTTATTATGGCTGAAATAGCGTTTTTTGCTGTGAATGAAGAGATGATGCTGTATGCCAAAAAAATAGTAAAGGATATGAATATTGAAGCTGAAATGAAGATAGTTTCTTCGGATAGTGTGCTTCAAGAGGCAAACCGATCGGCGCAAAACGGTGCAAATGTTATCATTGCCCGTGGGATTCACGCTTTAATTATTAAGAACAATACAAAAATTCCTCTCGTTGAAATCGTATTGACAGGTCAGGATATCGCCAAATTAATACATCAGGCAAGAGAGATTATAAAAAAACCGGTTCCGGTAATCGGATTAGTAGGCTTTAAAAACATGTTCACCGATACAAAGTCATTTGAGGAAATATTTAGGGTTACTATCAACGAATATATGGTGAGCGCGGTCGAAAACCTTACCAATGCCGTAGAAAAAGCCGCGGCCGATAAGGTTGATCTGGTAATAGGAGGGGAGATCGCAAATCGGTATGCGGAAAAGCTTGGCATACCATCGCTGTTTCTGACGTCCGGGGAAGATTCCATAAAGGAAGCATTCAGAGTAGCGGAAAAAGTCAACTATGCGATCAGGCTTGAAAAAAAGAATTCAGCCGAGTTTAATACTATATTGGACTATTCCTTCGATGGAATAATAAAGCTTAACAGCAACGGAATGATTGTCGTTTTCAATTATGTTGCGGAAAAAACCTTCAGAAAAAGCGCGGAACAGGTGTTGGGGAAGCATATATCAGAGGTAATCGATCTCCTGGATGAGGATCTGGTAAAAAGTGTGCTGCAAGAGGGAAAAGAACTACAGTCAACTTTTTTGAGGAAAGGAAACCTGTCCCTCGTCGCTAACATAGCCCCGATCATAGTTGATAATAAGAACGAGGGGGCGATTCTGTCCTTTCAGGAGTTCAAGAAAATTGAAGAGATGGAGGCCGAGATACGAAAAGAGGTCTACTCAAAGGGCTATATTGCCAAAGGTACGTTCAAGCAAATAATCGGAGATTCAAACGCAATGTCAGAGATGAAAAGATTGGCTAAGCTTTATGCGAATAACGATTCACCGATTATGATCACCGGCGAACCGGGTACGGGAAAGAAGCTTTTTGCGGAGAGCATCCATAACGAGAGCCTCCGAAGAAACAATCCGTTTGTTATGGTAGACTGCGCTTCAATGCCACCCGAATTATTGGAGAAAAAGCTTTACGGCTATATGGAAGGCAGCTATATGCATTCCTCTTCCCCTGAAAAAAAGGGTTTTATCGAAATAGCGCATACCGGAACGCTGTTTTTAGATAAGATAACCGAGCTTGACAGCTATGGGCAGCTAAGTCTGCTGAGAACAATGCGTAACGGCAATATAGTTCGTATCGGTGATAGCCGTGCCCTGCCCGTAAACATCAGAATTATCTGCTCTGCAAATAAAAATATCGTCAATCTTGTAAGGGAAGGCAAATATAATCAGGATCTGTACTATATGCTGAATGTTTTATCCCTGAATATACCGCCTCTGAGAGCAAGGAAAGAAGATATAAAAACCCTGTTTGATTATTACGTCGAATATTACAACAATATGTACAGAAAGTATGTGACGCTTACGGATGAGGCGAATGAAGCGATTCTGTCCTATTCTTGGCCGGGCAACGTACAGCAGCTTAAGAATTTCTGTGAGAAAATAATTATCATGGCTCCCCAAAAGGTACTTGACAGGGAATTTATAAACCGATGCATGGAAGACTATGAGCCATTTTTGGATGACGCTGTCGTAAATGTTTTTGAAAGCGATAAAAAAAACCTTTTATACAAAAACCCCGAGGCCACAAAAATACTTGAACTCTTGGAAATTTACAATGGAAATCGCACAAAGGTGGCCGAGGAGCTTAAGATGAGCAAAGCTACACTGTGGCGGAGAATGAAAAAATACAATATTGAGAGCAAATTTGGCTATTAAATTTTAGGCATAGGAGATACCGATTTCGGGTATTTTTTATGGTGATCAAAATGAACTTGAAACATCTTCCATATTTTATAGCGATAGCCGAAACGGGCAGTCTCTCGGCCGCCGCAGAGAGGCTGAAGATATCGCAGCCCTCTCTGAGCAAATATTTGTCCAACCTAGAAGGCGAGCTGAAGACCGAGCTTTGTTTCCGCCAGAAGAGAAAACTGGTTTTAACGCCTGCTGGAAGAGTTTATCTTGAGGCATCACGGCGTATGCTTGATATTCAGAGCCAAACAATACACAGCATAGAACAAAAGCTCTTCGGCGCCGGAGAGAGTATAGTAGTCGGAACCTCCGGCACACGCGGCGCGGTGATGCTGGCGAGGGCCTACGGCAGGTTTGCCGCCCGCTACCCCAATGTAAGGCTAAACATCGTCGAGATGAACTGCGCCGGACAGAAGGAAGCTTTATTAGACGGTCAGATAAGCATGTCATTCGGCGGAATTTTTAATATGGATATGCCTGGGATACGTTGCATCCCGCTTATGGTAGAGGAACTGGTGCTGGCAGTCCCGGTTCACCATCAGCTTGCTTATTTGGCTGGCAAAAACCCTATGAACCTTAACAGTGTGGATATTGATAAGTTCCGTGATACCCCATTTGCTTTGGCAAGTGAGTCTACCGAACTGGGGCTGGCAAGCGAAAAGCTGTTTTTAAACGCAGGTTTTACGCCGACGGTTGTTTACCGCTCAAGTATTACCGCGATGTTAAGCTCGGCGGTTAAGGCAGGCATGGGAGCGGGAGTAATTCTCGCAAGCTATGCTGAACCATGTCCCGAAGTTGTTTATTTCAGAATCAACGCCTCTCCGAAGTTGTATCTCTGTGCACTTTACAAAGCTAACCGCATTTTAAGCGAGCCTGAGCGGTATCTTTTATATTTGCAAACGATAGTTGGAGAGGAAAAACCTGGATTTTCGGCCGATAGAAATGACAAGGTTAAAGAGATTATATCCGAGTTCGAAACTGGAGAAAAGGATTTGCCGGGCATAGAGGATTAGATATGGATACGAAAGTGTTGGAATATATAATAGCTATAGCGGAAGAAAAAAGCATTTCACGCGCCGCTGAAAAGTACTTTCTGTCACCGGCTGCCATATCGCAACACCTCAAAAAAATAGAAGAAAACCTTGGAGCGCATATTTTTATGCGCGTTAACGGCGAGCTATGTCTTACCGACGTGGGAAAGATATTTATTAACGGCGCAAGGTCGATGCTTTACGTTCAGAGAGAAGCACTCTACAAAATCGGCAGTATGCGCTCTGATTTAAAAAGCTGCATACGCATAATCGCAGATGAAAATACGGTTAAGCAAATAAAAATACATATAGCGCCTGAGCTGAAGCGAAAGTTTCCAAAAATTGAATTAAGGCTGATTCCGGGCAATAGTGAGATTATGAAGGAATATCTTCTAAACGGCATGGCTGATATAGGTATAACCGGCTCATTTTTTTACCATGAGCTGCTCGAATTCATTCCGCTTCACAGCGACGAACTTGTACTGGCAATGCCATCGTCAAATCCTTTGGCTTCAAAATTCGAGCGCGAGGGTTTCTCAGCGGAAGCACTTTCTTCCGAGTATTTTATATTGCACAAAACGGAGGATAGCTTTCGTACCGTTCAGCAGGAGGCGATGGAAAGGCTCGGTATAACCGCACAGGCTCTTTGCGAGGTCAGTTCTTTAAGTGCAGCCTGCCATATGGTTGAAAACGGTTTGGGCAGTTCTTTTTTACCATTATCCTTGCTTGCAACCGGCAATACCACTTATCGATTCTTTCGCTTAACACCCCCTATTAATTTCAGCTTCAGCGCTGTTTATCCGAAATCGACGGTACCGAACAAGGCGTTTAAGGAGCTGCTTACCGTTCTGCGTAAATGCTTTAAGGATTATATATTGTGCCCGTAACAAGAGCTTGGAGAAATTAAAATGAAAACGTTGATAAAAAACACGACTGTTTTTGACGGTGACAGCAGCGTATTAAACAATGCCTCTGTTTTATTTGATGAAACCGGTATTCTGGCTGTTTATATGAACGGCGAGGCAGGAGTAATTGCTGCCGATACAGTCGTTGACGGGACGGGAAAATATGTCATACCCGGCCTAATTGATTGCCATGTACATATGCAGGAGGGGTTCGAAACTGCAAATGCGGTCGGTGCGGGTGCCACAGCGGCTTTTCTCGCCGGGGAGGTGCTTCGCTATGGAGTTACAACAATTCGATCTTGCGGAAACGGTTTTGACGCCGATATAGAGGTTAGAAATCTGGTGTGCAACGGAGTTATTAAGGGCGCTAGAATACTGGCTTCCGGTAAAGGGATATGCATTACAGGGGGGCACGGATGGCCAATGTGCTACGAGTGCGATACCGAGGCCGAGGTGCTGAAAGCCACTCGCGAGCAGATAAAGAAAAAAGCTGACGTTATAAAGCTTCTCGCTACCGGAGGAATGGGGACAAAGGGTTCAAACCCAAATATAGCCCAGCTTACGGAGGGGCAGATGCGTATCGCTGTTGAAGAGGCCGAGAGCCTAAATCTGCTTACAGCCGCGCACTGTACGGGGCTTGAGGGCGCGGCACGCGCGATCCGCGCCGGTGTACGTTCGATAGAGCATGCGCGTCTTGACCGCCCGACCGCGGAGCTCATGAAGGAATATGGGGCATATTACTGCCCGACGATTATTACCCGATACAACATACTGCATACTAACGACCCTTCGCTTGCATGGCTTAAAAGCAAGGCTAATCCGCAGGATCTTATTGAGAAAGAGCGCGCAATCCGCCTTTGTCTGGAGCTAGATATTCCGGTCTGCGCTTCAACGGATTCCGGTACAGGCCCGCTTTGCCCGCTTGGGCCGAGTACGGCACAGGAGCTCGCTATTTATGTTGAATATGGCATGACGCCAATGCAGGCTCTGCGCTCTGCAAACAAAACCGCTGCGGAAATGCTGAAGCTTGAAAACGAGATTGGGACGATCCATGTCGGTAAATGCGCGGATTTGCTGCTGCTGGACAAGAATCCTCTCGAAGATATCCATAATCTTGATTCGCTGCTGCGTACCTATCATAACGGTGTGCTGGCATATTACAAGATATAAGATAATTTAGCTTTTGGGAGGCGGAAATTATGAATTCAATAGAAAAATCTTATAAGGAATATATGGAGCGGATGGAGAAGCTCAAACAAAACCCGCTGAATAAGGCGTGTATTCGCCAGGGTCAGCTTTATCATAAGCCCTTCCAGATGTTCGGAAACCTTTATTATGTCGGTGACAAGTTCGTCTGCGCGCATATTGTGGACACAGGCGATGGACTGATTTTGTTCGACTCAGTTCATATCGGTCAGGGCGGAATGCTCATTAACGCAATTTGGGAGATGGGCTTTAACCCGAAGGATATAAAGTGGGTTATTCATTCGCACGGACATCTCGATCACATCGGTCAGGCG
>JAJUHS010000135.1 GCA_029267755.1 Clostridiales bacterium | reverse complement strand
TTTGAATGCGAGCCCCAGGTCATACCGAAGTCGTTGCAAAGCTGTCCGACTCTGACGGAGCCGCTTAAAGTCCAAAAGTGGGGGTCGGCAAGGGGAATATCGACAGACTGAAGTATTACTGAATGGCTCATTTCGCGCCAATCGGTCGCTATCATATTTGTTGCTGTTTTTATGCCGGTTGCTTTGCGAAATTCAGCCATGACCTCACGACCTGAGTAAACGCCCTCCGCGCCGCATGGATCCTCGCAGTAGGTAAGGACACTGCCCAAATCCTTGCAGAGCTCAATTGCGTCCTTTAAAAGCCAGCAGCCGTTCGGGTCTATGTTGATACGCCCATCGGGGAAGGCTTCCTTCAAGGCCTTTATAGCTTTAATTTCATCCGCGCCCGAAAGTACGCCGCCTTTGAGCTTAAAGTCTGTAAAGCCGTATTTCTCCTGAGAAGCTTTTGCGAGAGCGACGATTGCTTCCGGAGTCATCGCCTCCTCGTGGCGCAGACGGTACCACGCACAGTCGGAATCAGGTTCCTCATCATAGGGGAGGTCGGTTTTTTTCCTGTCGGCGATGTAAAAAAGATAGCCGAGCATACGCACCTTGTCGCGCTGCATTCCGTCACCCAATAGCGCCGCAACAGGCACTCCGAGGTGCTTTCCGAGCAAGTCCAGGAGCGGTGCTTCGAGCGCCGTAAGAACGTGCACGCCGGTGCGCAAATCAAAAGTCTGGCAGCCGCGCACGTCATCGCAGTGCTGGCTGCTAAGGCGGCATTTAACCTTTAAAAGTGTGTTTTTATAGGCGCCGATCTCTGTGCCGAGAACCATATCCTTACAGTCTTCAAGTGCCTGCCTGATTTTTTCGCCGCCGGGTACTTCGCCTACGCCGACATTGCCGGAACTGTCCTCAAGAATTACAACGTTTCTGGTAAAAAACGGGGCATGCGCGCCGCTGAGGTTCAGGAGCATGCTGTCCTTGCCTGCGACGGGATAAACATCCATTTTAACTATATTTGGACTCATAATTGTCTCCAATCAATACTGATATTTTCCGAATTCTCTTGTGTAATCTATCATTGCCTGCACATTATCAGGTTTTGCTGAGGAGGGGATGGTGTTGCTCGAGGCGAGGACATAGCCGCCGCCCTTAGCCGCGTCGCGTATGCACTTGATGACGGCTTTTTTGACGTCCTCGCGGTTTCCGAACATAAGTAGGTTGCCGCAGTCTATATTTCCGAAAAGCGTAATCTTGTCGCCGTACTGCTTCTTTACATCCGCCAGCACCATTCCTGCGGTCGGGTCAACGGAGTGATATGCGTCTACGCCGCAGGAGACTATCATGTCGAGA
Organism: Clostridiales bacterium; assembly: GCA_029267755.1. GTDB lineage: Bacteria > Bacillota > Clostridia > Oscillospirales > Oscillospiraceae > DUPK01. Next base: position 3,265 of record JAJUHS010000135.1, on the reverse strand, counting down.
ATCTTATTTACGTTTCCGTCGGTATGCTTTATGAGCTTTCCGCCTGCTGCATGAACTGCATCCGCAAACCTCGTGAGGCGCGGTACGATGAATTCCTTGAACATGTTGGGGGAAATCAGCGGACCGATGCCGGAAGCGAAATCATCGGTGTCGTCTATGATATCGGCGCCGGCCTTTATTGCATTCGTGACGGTCTTGATCTGATTATCGAGAATTTTGTCTAAGAGGTCTTCGACAAATTCCGGATCGGTAACCATGAGCGTCAGCAGATTGTCCATTCCGCAAAGCTCTACGGCCCAGAGAAAACAGGCGCGGGTAGAGAAGCATATTGCGCGCTCCTTTTTGAAGTCTTTTACCGCCTTTTCTAGGTAATTGAAGTGGAAAGGGTCGTCGGGATCGGGAAGAATGAGCTTTCCAATATCCTCGGGCCCTTTTATAGGATGCCCGGTAGCGTGGCCCGTCGCCTCGTCGTTGCGCTTAAATCTTACACCCCACTCGTCGGTGTAGTATACGCCGTCATCATTTGATTTTTTATACTGTATGCGTACGACCAGCATGTCATAGCCCGCTTTCTGCTGCCACTCATAGAGGCTGGAGCAACCAAGAGCACGCCATACCTTCTCGTTAACTCCGAATTCCGTAATCGGCACCATGTCGGCTTCCTCATGCCGGAAAGCTGCCATAATTCTATCGTATGAATTCATTTCAAATTGCCTTTCACATTTTTATATTATTTTGGTCGGAAAGCGGCGGCATTAGCGGGTATGCCGCCGCAATTGAAAAAGGAGAGAAAACAAGCGATAATAAAAGGAAGCCCCCACCCCTTCCCGCACTGCGGATAAAGCACAAAAAACAGCTGCGGCGCAAACTTTGATACCTCGTTGCCGAGGCATAAAGAATGGATTATCGGTTTTTCTGGTTTAAATTTAGAATATCCAGAGGTTTATTACAATACCCAAGATATTATAGTTTTTTTAATTCAAAGTTATAGATCCGATATAGCAATTGCCAACTATTAAAAATCAACAGACGTATTCAAAAATATGAAACTGATGAAACACCATTTCGGCAAAATTGAAATTACGTTTCAATGAATTAGCTATATGTCAAAATTCAACGTAAAATTAGGCAAAATTAGAATCAAAACTATTGTAAATGACTATTAGGGCAGAATATAATCGGCGTACACGGAACGGAAGTTAAAATATATATTTAAAATAATTAGATATTTTTATCGCTTTTAACAAATTATTGCAAATAAATCATTGCAAATCCTGTTGGAGGAAAGACATGATTAAGAAGATTGATCCCGGCACCGAAAGAAAAAGTATTACCTTTATAGACAACGTAGTCTATTCTAAGGCTTATGCGCCCCTTAAGAACTGTGAAATAGAGCTTAAGCTTTCGATTATGGCCAAGTATGACAACAGCGAAATGAGGGCCGCAATGGGTATGCCCTTGACGAATGAACAAGATTCCGTTAAAAAGCCGGTTGTCGTTTGGATTCCCGGCGGCGGCTTCCGCGGGGTGCCGGGCTCTGACAAGAATCTTATGGTTCCGGAGATGCAGTTTCTGGCGGAAGCGGGTTATATTGTAGCTTCCATTTATTATAGAAGCAGTGCGGAAGCGCATTTCCCTGCTCAGATAATAGACGTGAAATCAGCAATTCGTTTTCTGCGCGCAAACGCGGAGAAGTATAGCCTCGATCCGGACAAAATAGGTGTTATAGGCCGTTCTGCCGGAGGGCATCTGGCTGCGCACGCCTGCATGAATTTGCCCGGTTACGACGAAGGCGATAATCTCGGGTTTTCCAGTGAAGTGCAGTGCGGAGTCGATTACTTCGGACCTGTTGATTTATTTGCACAATTCAAAGAAGTAAGAGCGAGCATAAAGCCGGGTTCAAGGTGGAAGACCGTCGAAGAGTCACATGAGGGAGCGCTTCTTGGCGGAACCGATATTACAAAACCCGAGCTCACAAGAGAGGCAAGCCCGGTATACCTGGTGAACGACAAAACATGTCCGATGCTTATTTTGCACGGAGATTCGGATCCTTTGGTGCTTCTCAGCGGGAGCTATGATTTGCACAATAATATGATTTCGGCGGGCAAGGAATGCGACCTCTTAGTTTTAAAGGGTGCGGGTCACGGCACCGATGAATTCTGGCAGGATTCAACAAAAAAGCTTGTCTGCGAGTTTTTCGATAAGCGTTTGAGACATTAATTTGTTGGATTTATATGTGTATATTTTTATCTGATTAATCAGATGCAAGAATATAAAAGTTTAAGCTTGATTTAGGAGGGTTCCAATGCTGAAAATAGAGGAATTGAAAGGGGTTATTCCTCCGATCGTTACGCCAGTCGACGAAAATGAGAATGTTGATGAAGCAGGTCTGAAGAAAGTAATTGACTATGTCATAGGCGGAGGCGTGCACGGAGTTTTTGTGCTTGGCAGCAACGGCGAGTTTTATGCGTTTGACTCGGAAAACCAAAGGAGAGCGGTAGAGATTACCGTAAATCATGTAAAAGGCAGGGTGCCGGTGTATGCTGGTGCCAGCGCAATAACCACAAAGGGCTGCATCAAATCGGCACAAATGGCTGAAGAAGCCGGAGCTGATGCGATTACTGTTCTTACTCCGATGTTTATAAAGCCAAATGAGAAGGAGCTTTATAATCATTATGAAGCTATAGCGAAGTCGACAAGTCTGCCGGTTCTCCTTTACAACAATCCCGAAAAGACCACAAACAATATTTCCGTTTCACTGCTCCAGAAGCTCGCAAAAATAGATAATATAATCGGAATTAAAAACACTTCGCTTGATTTCGCTCAGACAGTCGAATTTATAAGAGTCACAAAGGACATTAAGAATTTCAAAGTACTCAGCGGCTCCGATTATTTTATATATGCAACGCTTGCGTACGGAGGGGCTGGATGCGTTGCCGGCACAGCAAACGTAGCGCCTGGCCTTGTGGTTGACATATATAATAAGTATATTGCGGGAGACCATGAGGGAGCGCTGGAGGCACAGTTTAAGCTTTTGCCGCTTAGAAACGCATATAATTACGGAACCTTCCCGGTCGTAATGAAGGACTGCATGAATCTGATGGGAATTGAAATCGGAAATCCGGTGAAGCCCGTTGAGCGCTGCGATGAGGAAACTCTTGAGAGAATTAAGAAAATCCTTTCGGAAATGGGCCTGATAAAAACAGTCTAATAATTTAATCGGATATATCGGGTCTTGGCAAGCAACTTCATGTTTTATAGATTT
>JAJUHS010000055.1 GCA_029267755.1 Clostridiales bacterium | reverse complement strand
ATTTTAAGCGGAAGCAAGATCGACAGCGTCATTAAAAATGCCACCGTCATTTCCCAGCCGACTCCGGCCGTTGTTATGGTTGGCACTCTGCCGCGCTCCACTTCCAAAGGCTATTATATATGGCCAGCTCACGGCGAGATTACCTCACCCTTCGGCTACCGCGATATCGGCATGGGTTCATCTTATCACCGCGGTATAGATATCGGCGTAAGCTATTATTCTTCGATATACGCTGCTGACGGCGGTACTGTAATTTTTTCTGGATGGTACTCCGACTACGGCAATTTTATCGAAATACGTCACGACAACGGAGATGTCACAGGCTATGCGCATAATGCCGAAAACCTCGTTGCGGTTGGAGATAAGGTCGCTCAGGGCGATGTGATTGCAAGAGCAGGAGCTACCGGTCTCGCGGACGGAGTGCATTGCCACTTCGAGCTCTGGAAAGGCGGCGTAAGAGTTAATCCGGCAGATTACCTTTCCTAAAAGCTCATTTTACCTTATACTTAAAACGCCCTGCCTTGCGGCAGGGCGTCAGCTTGTCAAAAAACTTGTTTGCAGCAAAAAAGCTTCGCAGAATTTCCTTCACGAATAGCGGAAGCAAAGTCAAATCTGTCATTTCCGGCGGCGTGTACGTCGGAAATGACACCTCTCATGACGGGCGCGGCAGAGCGGCCGTCATGCAACCCCCTTGTCAAAAAAGCCCTTTGGGCTTTTTTGACAGTCTAACGCCCTGCCGCAAGGCAGGGCGTTTCAGCCTGTAATCATAGCTCCACATCTTCGAAATCATTTTCCTCGGGGATTTGCTCATCGCAATTGCATACGCAATGGCATTCAGAAAAGGCTTTGTCGGCGCACTTCTTGAAAGCCTCAATGAATTCCTTTATTTTGTCTATATTTGTCACGATAACGGCAGCCGCAGCGCATAACGACGCAATAATTACAATAAACGCGATTAAACCCTTTCCATTTTTCATGAAATAACCCTCCTTAAAATGGCATTAGATATTATATAATGCCTGTCTTATAAATACAAGTAAGCCGATAGGTTTATTTTGTGCCGTATTTGATTTTTCTTGCGATTTTGAATAAAATATATTATAATAACAGGACGATATGCAGAAATGGCTCGGACGGCGTAGCCGTTCATGTAATTATCAAGAAACGGAGAAAGGCATATGGTTAAGATATCCACCGAGAAGGGCGTTATTACCATCTCTCACGACGTGTTTACGAATATCGCCGGACTTGCAGCCACAAATTGCTTCGGCGTACGAGGTATGGCCATGCGTTCGATGAGCGACGGCCTTGTCCATCTTCTTAAAAGAGAAGTGATGAGCAAGGGAGTGCTGGTAAGCTTCAGCGATGAAGGCGATATGACCATCGCCCTCCATATTATTATAAAAAACGGAATAAATATTCCTGCGCTCTGCGAATCGATAATAAACGAGGTTCGATATAAGGTGGAGAGCGCAACCGGAGTCGAGGTAAAAACCATAGATATTTATATCGACGGAATGATGCTCGATTAGCAGAAAGTAATTGGAGGGGCATAATTTTGAGAGAGTATATTGACGGCCAGTCTTTTAAAAATATGATTCTTTATGCGGCTTCGGCGCTCGAATCAAATAAGCAAACCATAAACGAGCTCAATGTCTTTCCCGTACCCGACGGAGATACGGGAACAAATATGAGCCTTACAATGAACACAGCCGCAGCGGAGCTCCGCAAGGCTGATCCTCCTACCGTGGGTAAGGCTGCAGAAATTACCTCAGCGGCACTTCTGCGAGGCGCGAGAGGCAATTCCGGAGTCATTTTGTCTTTGCTCTTTCGTGGAATGGCGCGTATACTTAAGGACAAAAGCGAGGTTGGCGGCGCTGTTTTTGCCGAGGCCATGAATGAAGGCGTTTCAGCGGCTTACAAGGCCGTTATGAAGCCTGCGGAAGGTACAATACTTACCGTATCACGGCTTTCTGCCGAGCGTGCAAAGGTCGTCGCATCCGAGGGCGCCGGCGCAGAGGCAATACTCAGCTCTTCTATCAAAGCCGCGAAGGAAGCGCTTGCCAATACCGTAAATTTAAACCCGGTTTTGAAAAAGGCCGGAGTTATCGATGCTGGCGGCAAGGGATATGTAATTATGCTTGAAGCCATGCTCGCCGCACTGCGCGGGGAAAAGGCACCCGCTTTTCAGGCAGTAGCCGAGATAAAGGAAAAGGCTGATTTTTCAGACTTTGATACTGAAGACATCATATACACCTATTGTACCGAGTTTATTGTGGAGCGCGAAAACAAAAAGGATCCCAGATTGCTCCGCAGCTTTTTAAGCGGACTGGGCGACAGCATAGTGGTAGTTGATGACGACGAAATAATCAAGGTTCATGTGCACACGAACACACCCGGCGCGGTGCTTACGGAAGCCCTTTCCTATGGCAGCCTGCTTTCCACAAAAATCGAAAATATGCGCAAACAGCACACGGAAACGATAAACCGTGAGGCAGAGGAGAAAGCTTCCGCCGTACCCGAAAAGAAGTATGGCGTGGTTTCGGTTTGCGCTGGAGACGGTATGGAGGCCGTATTTCGCGATCTGGGAGTTGATTGTCTGGTCCCCGGCGGTCAAACTATGAACCCCTCTACGGATGATATTTTGAAGCAGATCAATAAGACTCCGGCTGAAACTGTCTTTGTTCTGCCCAATAACAAGAATATCATAATGGCGGCAGAACAATGTGTTTCTCTCACCGAGAAAAAGGTGATAGTAATTCCATCATTAACTATACCTCAGGGCATCGCCGCTCTTCTTAACTTCGATCCCTCGCTCGACGAGGAAATCCTGAAGGCTAATATGGAAACGGCGCTTTCCCGTGTAAATACGATTCAGGTCACCTACGCGGCACGAGATTCCGAATATGACGGGCATGAGATAAAAGAGGGCGACTACCTTACACTCTTGGAAGGCAAGCTTATCGCCATTGAAAAGAACCTCGACTCAGTTATTTCCGTTATCGGGGACAAGCTTTTAGAAATTTCGCCCGAATTCGTCACGGTATTTTACGGTTCCGACGTTCAGGAGGATACCGCAAGGGAATGCGCGGCAAAATTTGAGGAAAAGCTGCCGGGAGCTGAAATAACCCTTGTTTCAGGCGGTCAGCCGGTGTACTATTTTATTATTTCTGCCGAATAAAATGGCACTGTGTCATTAGTGGGAATAGCGCATAAGGAAAAATGTTGGAGTTCAATAAGGACTCCAACATTTTTGGCTTTGAGGCATTATGTTTATTAGCTAATACCTATTGAATATGCTGTTACGGAAAGTAGTGGACTTAAGCTAAGCTTCTCGTTTCTCTCCGATGCTGAGGACCAGGTTGAGAATAATTCCGAAGATAGCCGCGCCTGCGATGCAGGGGACATTAATCCCGAAGAAAGGTATATTACCCCCGAAAGCATACTGTCCGCCGATACCGAAAACCATAATTGAGGCAATAACGGCGATGTTCTTGGAGCTGAACATATCCACTTTCTTCTCTATCATAATCGCGATGCCCTGAGCGGCAATTGCGCCAAAGAGATAAATCTCAAGTCCGCCGATAACCGCCGTCGGAATTCCGTATATAACCTTGATAAGCGGGGTGAAAAACGAGATGACCATGGCTATTACGGATGCCGCAATAAGGACGGGTATGGAAAACACCTTAGTAATAGCCATCGTGCTAATGTTTTCGCCGTAATTAGTTCCCGCGGGCCCGCCGACAAATCCGGAAATCATATCGCAGATGCCGTCGCCTATAAGGTTTCTGTCAAGCATGTCCGCAAGGTCGTATCTCTTCTTGCCCTTTTTCTCGGCAAGATCGTTAACATAGATATCAAGCTGGAATATATGCGCGGTCGATTCCGGAATCGTCGCTATCGCGATGGGCATAATTGCGGCGACAGCAGCCCATGACACCCTCGGAAAAGAAAACGCCGGCATAGCAAATATACTTCCGTCGCCCAGCTTCCATGCGGATGCGGCCAAAGCCTCCGCCGGGAGGCTGCGGAACAGGTTCATTTCCGCACCGCCAACCCAGTACAGGACAGCCGCAAAAAGGCAGCCGACAGCCGCGCCCAAAAGCAGAGGGAGCTGTCCGAGAAATCCCTTAAGATACTTGGAAAAGAAAACTGTCGAGAGCATCGTCACAAGGGACACCGCCCACACCCAGCCGGAGGCCAGCACGCCGGTAGCCTTAATCGCAGGTGCCGCATCGGAAAGTGCGTTTCCCGCAAGCGTAAGGCCTATAATCATGGCGATCGAACCCGTAATTGTTGCTGGGAGAACCTTCTCAACCGCGTTGCGCCCCGAGAACTTAACAAGCAGGCCGGCTGCGACGGATACAAGTCCCGAGGCTATAATGCCGAACTGGGCAATCTGTATAGCCTCGGTCGGAAGTATGCCGTTAACCTTGGCATAACCCTGCGCTGCGGCAAGACCCGATATGGCGGAAAGGTAAGAAAAGCTAGACCCATAATACATAGGGATTTTCCTGCCAGAAATAAAGACGAAGCAAATTGTTGCAAGACCGCTCGCAAAAAGGGTGGTCGAAACCTGAAAGCCTGTGATCAGGGCAACCGCGATCGTTGCGGGAAACATAACAATTACCTGCTGCAATGCATATAGCAGGAGCTTCCCGGCCGACGGCTTTTCATCCGGCAGGTAACCGACGATGTTCTCTTTTTCTCTTTTCATTGACTTACTCCTCTGTTACTTATTTGAAAGACCCCTGACCGATTGGCCTGAAATCTCTGCGGGGACATTCTTATGATCTCTTGTTGGGCGACATATAATGAGCGTTTTGCGCGCTTTTTTCGCCCCGAATTGCTGAGCTTCTAAGTATCCCGTGACATATTAACTCATAACGGTGAGAATTTCAAACTATTTTTGTAGAAAAACAGGCGAAAATGTTGAAAATTACTTGCGATTTCGGTTTTTTCGCAGTTCAACAAGGAAAAACGGCATGCCAGAACAAGCATTAAGGCAGGCAGCTTTGATCCGCTGTCTGCCTTAACAATTCCCCATGATTCAAACAATTTTCCTGAGATTTGCGCCTGTTTTTTATACTCCGAAGAACTTTTTGTGAATGGACTGCATCGCGAGATCCGCCTTCTCCGCGTCGATCAGAACGGAAACCTTTATCTCGCTGGTGGAAATCATGTGGATATTTATTTTAGCGTCGTAGAGCGCCTCGAACATAAGCACCGCGATACCGGGGCTGCTGATCATTCCTGCGCCGACTATGCTGACCTTGCATACCTTGTCGCTGACCTCAAGGCTCTTAAAGCCCAATGCGCCTTTATTTGCGTTAAGCGCCTCAACGGCGGCATCCATATCGCCCTTTGCCACGGTAAAGCTGATGTCCTCCGTATCATCTCTGCCGATAGACTGCAGAATGATGTCTATATTTATGTTTTTATTGGCCAGAACTCTGAAAACCTTAAAAGCTATGCCCGGTTCGTCCTTCAGTCCTATGAGAGCGATCCTCGCTATATTGCTGTCCTTGGCTATGCCGCTGATTTTTGTCTCTTCCATTTTGGTGACCTCCTTAACTTTGGTGCCGGGCTTCCTAACATAGCTCGACAGCACCTCGAGATTTACTCCATACTTTTTTGCCAGTTCCACTGACCTGTTGTGCAGCACCTGCGCACCCAGAGAAGCGAGCTCAAGCATTTCGTCAAAGGTGATTTCCTCAAGCTTGATGGCGGTAGGAACCTTGCGCGGATCGCAGGTATAGACGCCCTCAACGTCTGTATATATCTGGCAGAGGTCCGCGTGCATGGCTGCTGCTATCGCAACGGCCGTGGTATCGGAGCCTCCTCTGCCGAGGGTCGTAATATCATCATACTTGTTTATGCCCTGGAAACCCGCAACGAGAACTATGCGGCGCTGGTCAAGCTCCCTGCGTATGCGCTCGCAGGACACTTCCTTAATTCTGGCGTTGCCGTAGTTTGAATTTGTCTGCATTCCGATCTGCCAGCCGGTAAGGGAAATAACAGGCATACCCATTTTTTCGAGAGCCATCGCGCAAAGTGAAATAGAGATCTGCTCTCCTGTCGAAAGGAGCATGTCAAGCTCGCGCTTTGACGGCTTCGGGTTGATCTCCGCGGCTTTTTCGAGGAGATCGTCCGTCGTGTCACCCTGTGCCGACAGCACGACAACCACATCGTTTCCCGCTTGGTAGGTGTCGGCGATTATGCCTGCGACCCGACGGATTTTTTCGGCGTCGGCAACAGATGAACCGCCAAATTTTTGTACAATTAATGCCATAGGGATTCCTCCATATTGTTGTTCGGGCTCCGCCCGTATTTATTTAGTCCAGAACTCTGAAAGCCGACAGCACCTTAAATCCTTTAAGCTTTGAATCGAGGACGGCTTTGCTCATCTTTTCCGTAATGAACGCCGTTTCGTTACCGGAGCCGTTGCAGGACAAAACTTCCGCAGCGTCGAACATTTTAATAGCTTCTGAGCCTGCCTCGGCTCTGATATACCAGCGGTTTTCTATCGTAGCAGGGTCGAACTGCGCCTCCGCGCTTGAATCCATCCAGTTTAAGTATTTTCTTGTTTTAGAATGCTTTGAAGCGTCAATAATATCGGCGACGACAGCGCTTGCCGTCGGCAGTTTTCCGGCGCCCGCGCCGTAGAACATCACTTCACCTATTGCGTTTCCTCGAACAACTATGCCGTTGAAAACTCCCTCGACGTTCGCGAGCAGATTTGCCTCGTTTATCAGGTGAGGAGCTACATAGCAGGCAACCCTCCCGTCGTCAAGCCTTATGGCGCGGCCTAAAAGCTTTATTTTGCAGCCCGCCCTTTCCGCGAAGCCGACGTCTGCAAGCGTAACCCCGGTTATGCCCTCGGTCGGAACGCTTTCCGGATAGACGTGGCGCCCGAACGAAAGCGAGGCGAGTATGCATATCTTGCGGCAGGCATCAGTCCCGTCCACATCAGCCGACGGATTCGCCTCTGCGTAGCCCTTCCGCTGAGCTTCCCTTAGCGCACTCTCGAAAGACACGCCGTTCTGAATCATCTGTGTAAGAATATAATTAGTTGTACCGTTCAATATTCCGTAAAGCTCGCTTATCTCGTTGGCGGCTAAGCACTGGCTGATAGGTCTTATTATCGGAATTCCGCCTCCCACGCTGGCCTCAAACAGATAGTTTACGTTCCGTTCTCTGGCGAGTTCCAGAAGCTCATAGCCATGTTTTGCCACCAATTCCTTGTTGGATGTAACCACGCTCTTCCCAGCCAAAATCGCGCGCTTTGTAAAATCATATGCGACACCAACGCCGCCGATAGTCTCCACAACGATCTGAACCGAAGAATCCTTCTCAATTACCGCGAAATCCTTTACCAAGCAGTCCTTAAAGCGGCTGTCGGGGAAATCGCGGACATCAAGGATATACTTTAGACTTATTTCCTGAGCGGCGTTCCTCGTTATTTGCTCGGAATTGGTCGAAAGCACCTCGGCTACCCCCGAGCCTACCACTCCAAAACCGAGTATGGCAACGTTGACCATTTATAACCCTCTTTTCATAATTTGCTTTTCTCATCCCGCAAGTATCTCTATCTTTCTAAGTCCTTCAAGCTTGCGGGCCCTTAAAACAAGCTCCTCCGGCGTTCCTTCCATACCCGAAACCTCGGCGGAAATTGTTACCGCTGCGCACCCGTTAATCGGGATGCTTTGATTGATAGTAAGTATATTGGCCCCCGACTCGGCAAAAATAGAAAGAACGGAAGAAAGCACTCCGGGCTTATTGCGAAGCGTTAAGTTGAATGTGATTATCCTTCCGCTTTTCATATCGAGAAACGGGGTAACTTTGTCCTTATACTTATAAAATGCGCTCCTGCTTATTCCGGCGGCCGCCACAGCCTCTGCGACAGTCTTCGCGTCGCCTGTTTCAAGCAGCTCCTTCGCCTCAGAAACCTTCAAAAAAACCTCGGGAAGCGTATCCGCTGCTACAATATAAAAACTCGGCTTAGCTCCAGACAGCATAATGTGTCCTCCCACCAAAGTCATTTGTGTTTTGTTTAAAGATATTACCACACAATAGCCTTAAACGCAAGAGGTATTTTATTAAATTTTAAAATATTGTTTCCCGATAATTCAGCACATTTTCACAGGAAAGGAGCCGTATTGCGTGGCAGAAAGCAAATATTTTCGCTTTATCGTACGTTTTGGCAGCATGCTTTTGGCCTCAGTTGCAGCCCTTTTCGTTATAGTCTACGTTCTTCCCTGGGTTCTGCCGTTTATCCTTGCCATAATCACAGCAAGGCTGTTGGAGCCTGCGATACTGTATATGAAAAACAGATACGGCATCCGCCGCGGCTTTACGGCAGCCGCCTGTACAATTATTTTCATAGTGCTGCTTATTGCATTTATCACCTTACTTTTAAGCGGTCTTATATCAAAGCTTGTGGATATCGCACAAATCCTGCCACGTTACCTATCCTCCCTACCCGGCATCGCTGACCGTTTTCAGGAAAGGCTGCAGAATATCATTTCTTCCGCGTCGCCCGAAATGAGGGGTTTTATAGAGGCGGGGGTCAACAGCCTGCTCAACCGGATAAACTCCCTTCCCGCGATAATATCAGAAAAGCTCCTTTCGTTTATAACAACCTGCGCAGGCTGCATGCCCAGGGTTATCATGTTCGTCCTGACCTATGCCGTAGGCACTTTTTTTATCAGCTCAACCTACCAAACGGTGGTCGGATTCTTTGTAAAGCAGTTTCCGGAACGCCTGCAGGGAAAAGTAAAGCAAATGAGGTCCGATATGTTTGGAACGCTTGGAAACTGGCTGCGGTCCGAGCTCATATTGTCAGGGGTTACCTTTTCATTCCTTCTTGTATGTTTTCTTATTCTCGGAATAAAATCCGCGCTTACCTCAGCGCTGATAATAGCGGCAGTCGATTCACTTCCCATTCTTGGCACGGGGACAATTCTTATACCGTGGGCCATACTTCTGTTTATCGACGGAAATTACAGCCGTGGGGCGGTGATAATCGTTGTCTGGGGCATCGCCTGTCTTTTAAGAAGCTTTCTCGAGCCCAAAATACTCGGCAACCGCGTGGGGCTGCATCCAGCGGCGGCACTCTTTGCAATTTATTCGGGTTTTAACCTGCTGGGCGTAGCTGGCATGATACTCTTCCCGCTGATACTGATAATTTTGAAGCAGTTCAACGACAATGGTTATATAAAGCTTTGGAAATAAGAAATGGGCTGCAGCGAGTAATCGCAGCAGCCCATTCATGTTTGTTATCTGGACGGTGACGGCGATGGTATGACCACCGGGTTCTTCCATGAACCGTCATAATCCTTTTTTGTATAGGGATCTATCAGCTTTCCGGTTTTGGGGTCTATTATCGCCCCCGTCGCCTTGTCCACCTCCCAGCCGGTAATACTGTCATAGACCTTTCCGGTCTTTTTATCGTACAGCATACCGTTGTTAGGCAAAATCAGGTATCCAGTTTTGCTGTCTATCTTCCAGCCCGTTTCCTTGTCGACGGTTTTCGTGTGGGCTGTGCAGTTAGTCATTTCAGAGAGAATATAAGGTATTACCACGCCGTTTTCGTCTTTATACTCGGGGGTTTGTATGGTCATACCCTTTGGCAGCTTGCTCAAGTCGAGCACACCGACCTTAACAACTTTGTCCGCAGGGCAAGCCTCGGTCGCAAGCTGATGCGAATCGGCGCAAACGTCTTTTAATACATGGACCGGGCAGTAGGCTGTCGGTGCCTTATCCGGATCCAAATACAGCGTCATTGTATGGTTGCCCCTGACGTCGCTTGCACAGGCGTCGGTCGCCAGAAGGCCGGTATCTGTGCAGATAGTGTACTGCCTCATTCCCGACGGGCCGCTAAAGTCTTTGTACGGAAGGTTCTGATGCACCCTCTTCATAACCTCATGCCATAAAATCGCGGAGGGATTGCTGGTGCCCATGTATTCGGGCTTGTCGTAGCCCGACCAAACTGCGCCGACATAATACGGCGTGTAGCCGACAAACCATCTGTCAAGCCATTTGCCCGCGGCACCCGTTTTGCCCGCCGTAGGCATGTCGGAAAGCTTTGCGAGAAGGCCGGTTCCTCCGTTTACTACGCTCTGCATCAGGTCGGTCATTGTGTAGGCCGTCGTTTCTTTTATTGCAACATGACTTTCGGCGTTTTTCTCTAGTATAGTTTTTCCTTTTGAGTCTGTAACCTTAGTATAAGTACGTCCTGAGGTATAGATTCCCTTGTTTACAAAGGGGGTATAGGCAGATGCCATTTCCGCCACCGTCGCGCCATTCGTAAGCTGGCCGAGTGCCATGGGCGCGTATGAATTATCGGCACCTGGGACAAGACTGGTAAATCCGTACCTTTCTTCCAGGAATTTGTAAGCCACGGACGGGGTGATCTTCTCCATTATCTGCGCCGCAACCGTATTGAGCGACTTCTGTATGGCATAGCGGACGGTAACGAGCCCGTAGTTCTCAAATGTATCGTTGTCAGGATACCAGTCGGTGCCCGCGAGCTTTATGTTTGGGGCGTCGTTAAACGTTGTGTAAGGCGTAATCAGGCCCAGTTCTATGCCGGCGGAGTAAACCGAAAGCGGTTTTATCGTCGATCCGGGCGGCCTCTGCATATCCGTCGCGCGGTTGTAGATGCGGCTTGCCGTCTTCTTCCCCATGCCTCCGGCCATTCCAACAATGTTTCCGGTATAAGGATCGACTATGACAATGGCGGACTGAAGCTCCTGCGTAGCGCTTTTTACATATCCCGAAGGCATATTCGAATAATCTCCGTACACCGCGTCTATCGCGCCCTGCACGTCGGGATCCAGCGTCGAGTAAATATTGTATCCGGCAGAGAAAAGAAGCGTTTCCGCGCTTTCATAAGATATCTTCTTTTCCGTCCGCAGGTCGTTTATGACGTCCTCAATTAGTGCGTCCACGAACCAGCTGTTGACTCCGTCGGTAACACCCCCCGAGGCGCTTCTGTCAATAAATACAAGCTCCTGGGCTTTTGCTTCCTCGTACTGCGTATTGTTAATAAAGCCCTGATCCAGCATTTCCTTCAATATAAGCTCCTGCCTGGACTTGTTCCTTTGTTTGTTTTTGTCGCTGATATACGGGTCATACGCGGAGGGATTGTTTGTTATGCCGATAAGGCACGCGCACTCCGCAAGCGTCAGATCCTCTGCGTTCTTTCCAAAATACACCTGAGAGGCCGCTCCGACGCCTCTGCATCTTTCTCCGAGGTAGATCGTATTTAGGTAAAACTCCATGATCTGCTCTTTGCTGTACTTCTTTTCGAACTCCAGGGCACGGAATATCTCAAGAATCTTGCGTTTTACCGTTACTTCATCCTGCTCTGTAATGTTCTTTATAAGCTGCTGTGTTATAGTTGAGGCTCCGAAGGTTTCTTTTCCTAGAAACATATTACCGAATGCGGCCGCGGTGCGGTACCAGTCGACTCCGTTATGCTTTGGGAACCTCTTATCCTCTATGGCTATCGCGGCTTTTTCCAGCCATTTGGGCATATTCTCATAATCTACCCAAACCCTGTTTTCCTTGCCGTAAAGCGTCGAAAGCTCCTTATATTCGCCGCTGCTTTTATCGAGATAATATATCTTGCTTGACAGATTCAGTGAAAAGTCTTCGGGAGACACGTCCAGATCGTCTTTAAGGTTGTTTTTAACATAGACGGCAAATATACAGGAAAAAATCAGCCCGGTGGTGATAAAAATAAGCAGGATTGTTCCCAGAACCCTCAGGACAGCTCTTCCGCGTCCTGACTTGGCCTTCTTTTCTTCCGGGGTGCCGGTATTTTTGTTATTATTTAAAGCCAAAGGTTACACCTCCAAAGTGGGCGCAAATAATGCGGCATGTATTATGTAATTATAGCATGTAATGTCAAGCAAATCATAGTACTATTTTGTAACAATTTTGTAACAATATTTTTGATATTGTTGGGCATATTATAAGCGTCGATCAAAAGACAAAAATATGAGCGCGCCTTAGCGACCGGAGGAATTATGAAAAAGCTTTTTTTAGCCGTGCTTGCAGCGTTTTTGCTTTCGACGCTCGCATACGCTATGGGCGACACCTATCGTCTGCTGGAATATGATGGGACCGTTTATGTGTTTGAAGATTCGGGAACCTCCTATTCCACAGAAATACCCGTAAAATCCCTTCCGCTGTCAGACCAGCAGCTCCTGAAAACTGGAATAACGGTCCATGGGACGGAAGAACTTTTGAGGATTTTGGAGGAT
>JAJUHS010000095.1 GCA_029267755.1 Clostridiales bacterium | reverse complement strand
CTTCTTGAGCAGTCTATTCCGCAGGTTGTTAATAATCCTAGAACCAAAGTCATGGTTAAGATGACGCTGCTTAGAGCTATCAACTTTATGAGCGGCCAATTTGAAGAGGAATATATCAAGGAGCTCAACAGGCAACTGAATCTTATCAAAAAGAAATAGAGAAAAACGGTCCTCTCACGGATAAAAATACCGCGGGGACCGTTATTTTCCGTTTTCGCGTAAAAGCCTCGCTAGAAACGGGCAAACATAATTAGTATTAGCAAGAACCAAAGGAGACAGCAATATGCCGACAGTAACAGCATTTACCTGCGGAGTTCGTTTCGGGAATTGCGAAATTCTCGTTAAAGAGGCGTTAATGGCGCTCAAAAAAATGGGAATTGAAACTGAGCTGATACGTCTAAATGACTGTAAGCTGCAGCCCTGCAAAGCCTGCCTGGACGGACCATGCAAGAGATTGGGGCCTGCCGCATGCATACACAAAGATGACGGCGGATGGCTTGCAGAGAAATTCTATGAAAGCGACGGTTATATAATGGCGGCTCCGGTATGGAGCCTTGCGCCAGCAAGTATAGTGTCGGTGTTCCGCGACAGGATATTCGGCTATAAGGCGGACGTAGCGGGCTGGGAGCGTAGAGGAACACCCGAATGGGCGAAGAATTACAAAAAGCACCGTCCCGGTGCTCTTATATCCGTTGGCGGTGCTCTGACAAAAAATTGGACGAGTCTGGGCATGGCAACGCTCTACACCACCACAATATCGGCACAGACAAACGTGGTCGACCAAATGGACGTTTATGGTGTGTCAAAGCACGGAGAGGCCGCCATCAGGGAGGACAATCTTCTGCGGGCAAGGTATCTGGGTGAAAACCTCGGACATGCGGTACTCAACCCTAAAATCGATTGGTGCGGCAGGTGGCTTGGCTCTGACGATGGGGAAGCGTGCCCTAGCTGTCACACAAGCCTTATGATTGCAAGACCGGGAAAAAACTATGTAGAGTGCGCCGTCTGCGGCAGGAAGGGTTATGTATCCCTAGAAAACGGAAATCTGCAATATGTATGGCCCGAGGATCCACAAAATCGGCTGACAATGAGGGGTAAATATGATCATATACGCGAAATTGAACGGCATGGCATGGGGAGACCCGAAAACTATGACGAGCTTGTCCGTGGAAAGAGCAAAAAATACAGAGAGTGGAACGATTGCGTGCTAACTCCTCCGTTGAAGGATAAGTGCTAGTATCCAAGCTGTAAGCTTTGTTGTGTGAAAGGAACAAATATATGAGACCAAACATAGTTATTATAAACCCCGATCAAATGCGGGCAGACAGCCTGGCGCATCTCGGAAATTCCGCGTCAATCACCCCTAATCTCGACAAGCTTGCTGCAGAAGACGCTATCTCATTTCGAAACGCTTACTGCCAAAACCCGGTTTGCGTTCCCAGCCGATGCAGCTTTTTAACAGGACTATATCCCCATGTAAAAGGCCATAGAACTATGGAATATATGCTGCGCAGCGATGAGACCTCGCTTCTCAAGGAGCTGAAGGATGCCGGATACTATGTATGGATGAATCCCAGAAATGATTTCCTTGCCTCACAGGAGGAGGGCGTTTTTGACCGCCATGCGACAGAAACATTTTACTGCGGAGATGTACCACCGGCGCCAGGCCCCGTTAACCCCAACATCAGGGGAGAGCCCGGCGACAAACACTATTATTCTTTCTATCAAGGTGAGCTTAAGCGCGATGAAAACGGAAGAAACTATACGAGTGACGATGAGAGCATCGACAAGGCGATAGAAAAAATACACAACCGGCCGTCGGAGCAACCGTTCTGCCTGTTCCTGGGGCTTAAGCTGCCGCATCCGCCGTACCAGATTGAAGAGCCTTATTTCAGCGCGATTGAGAAAAAGAAGCTGCCGGCAAGGCTTGAAGCACCTGAGAATTATGAAGGTAAGCCAAAAATTCTGAAGATTATAGCCCGAGAGCAAAATCTTCAGGATCTGACGGAGGATGAATGGGACGATATCAGAAGCTGCTATCTTGGCATGTGTATGAAGGTTGATGACTTTGTAGGTAAGATTTGTGAGGCTCTTAAGAGGGAGGGCATTTATGATGACACCGCCATTTTCTTCTTCAGCGATCACGGCGATTACACTGGCGATTACGGTATAGTTGAAAAAACCCAAAATACGTTTGAGGATTGTCTTGTGAATGTCCCGTTGTTGATTAAGCCCCCTAAATCGGTCAAAGCCGATCCGGGAATCACCGACAGTCTGGCTGAGCTTGTCGACTTTTACGCGACGGCGATGGAAATGTGCGGTGTGAAGCCGAGTCATTCGCATTTTGGAAAAAGCCTTTTACCTGTCATTGAGAACAGAAGTGAAAAAAACAGGGATTATGTTTTCTCTGAGGGAGGACGACTGGCCACTGAAAGGCATTGCGATGAATCTAATGGCAGGATTCCGCCAAAATACTATCCGTATTATCCACGGAGAGTCGCACAGTCGGATGATATTGCGCATACGAAAGCGACTATGATCCGCAGTGAAAACTATAAATACATCAAAAGACTCTATGAGGAAGATGAATTTTACGATCTTAAAGCAGACCACGGCGAGACCACAAATGAGATAAATAACCCTAAGTATGCAGACATTATCAACATCATGAAAATTGAGATGTTGGAATGGTATCAGCAGAGCTGTGACATTGTCCCGTTTGACTGGGACAAAAGATACAATTACGACATGACATGGAACAGCATCAAGTCAATTTGTCCGACGGATCTAACCCAAGAGGTGCAGCAAAAAATTCGTGAGGAAGGTAACCCGTTCAGCGTAAAACAGTGGATTAAAAGCAAGACGGCGACGAGAAACTAGGTAAATACTGATTTAATCGTCCGATTGGATATGATAAAATAGGCAGGGGGACGAGAAAATGCAGCAAAGTTTCGCAGATATGGAATATGAAAACAGGAAACGAAAAACAAAGCGGGACGAGTTTCTCGGAATCATGGAGGAAGTAATTCCGTGGGACGAGTGGTGCTCCGTTGTGGAGCCGTACTATCCCGCCGGGAAACGTGGCCGCCCTCCGCGGGGCGTTGAAACGATGCTGCGGATGTACCTGTTAGCCAACTGGTTCAACTTGTCCGATGCGGGTGTGGAAGACGCAATTTATGACAGTTATGCTTTCCGCAAGTTCATGAAGGTGGATTTTCTCGGTGAAGAACAGGTTCCTGACGCTACAACCCTGTGTAAATTCCGCAAGCTGCTCAACGACAGCGGGATAACCAAGTTGCTGTTCGATACCATCCGCGCTTTCCTCGACAGCCACGGCAAGCTGATGCACGGCGGCACGATCGTTGACGCGACCATCATCGAAGCGCCCACGTCCACAAAGAACATGGAGAACCGTCGTGATCCTGGAATGCATCAGGTCAAGAAGGGCAACGAATGGTATTTTGGAGAGCGTCTGCACATCGGCGTAGACGCTGGAACGGGGTATGTCCACTCGCTCGATGTAACGGCGGCCAATCAGGACGAAAAAAGCGTTGTACCGCGATTGCTCCGGGCGGACGATGAAGTGGTCTACGGCGACGCGGGCTATTTGGGTATTGCCAAGCGGCCGGAGATTCAGAACGATGTGCACCTGTCCGCCATTGACTACCGAACCACCACACGAAACCACAACCATTGGCCGGTCAAGGCGCCCGGTTTTGATTGGGACCGGTATATTGAGTACCAGAAGTCCCGTGTCCGCAGCAAAGTGGAGTATGTCTTTTTAATCGTCAAGCGACTGTTCGGCTACCGTAAGGTACGATACCGGGGTATAGCCAAAAACAAATCGCATGCGTTTACTTTATGCGCCTGTGCCAACCTGTACATGCTCGCGCAGTCCGGTTGGCTCGGCGTTGCTTAATGCTGCAAAAATACGCGGAGTTTTCAACATTTTTCGAGGCCCCAGGCACTTCCCGCTTGGGTGCGCCAGTTTTCTGCTTTTAATCAGTGGTTCCCTAGGTGCCCTTCAAACGGAAGAAAGAATCAATTCCTATCTGCTCTTTATCTTCCCGACGATACATCAAAACACCCCATAACCCTTATTTTTACTGTGTTTCTAAGGATTATGATACCATAAACGCCCGTGTTTTTCTAGTATTTTCAATGCTTTGCGGGTTCTTCAGCAGACCCTATTTAATACACCCACAGACAAACTTGTTACAGTTAACAAGAGTGCTGACTACGAAACAAACTTCAACAAGCTTAACGGCATGCTTGGTAAAACTTACGGCATAACTTATACTCCCTATACTAAAATACGATTTTCTTCGATTATCTCTTGTTTTCTTAAAATTCCTTCAATTTTGAAAGAGCGATAGCGGAGCAGCAACGAATCCGGTGAGCCTTATCAGGAAAAATAGGTATGGCAAGCAAAGCGTCGCCGGTTCTGCGATATATTGGCCGTGGTAACCCACTCTTCCTGCGGCAGCAAACCTCCCATGTCTAACAGGGTCTTTGCCCTCAATTCCTTCGTCCTGCCTGCCCGCTGATGGGTGTCAGTGATGCTCCTTTGCCGAGTCGTTGCTCCTGAAATGACCATTGATGGTGTAAACTTTTTGGGAATACAGCTTATGTATGACGAGACTAATAATCGTTATGGATTAAAGGTGTCTGGTTGGAGGCATTCCTATGATAGCGGTGCCAACACTAACCTTGCTCTCAATGCTGTATTGGTTTAGTGCCATTATGAATGGTGTCGATGTCGATATTACCGAAGCAAATGGAGTCACTACCGTGTACTTTCATTAAGCTTAAAAAGACGGTTTCGAGCGTCTTTTTTCTTTAAATTGAATAATTTAGGGTCTGCTGAAGAACCTGCAAAGCATTGAAAATACTGAAAAAATACGCGTTTTTGTGGTATCAAGGCTGCGGATAGATGCTCGCCAGCCCGGGACAGAAGTTTTCTGAAAATTACCGCAGCCGGCTGGGATACATAATGGACAGCTCGCTATGTACAGGGCCTCAATTTCGGAGGATGGTTTTTACAGTATGAAGACAATTAGGGAGTTTTTTGTTTGAAAAGAATAGTCATTTGATATGCGTTTTATTATTGTTCTCCTTCGCAGCCATTCCAGCTTATGGTGCCGGCACGTCGGAATCAGCAACTGTACTTGGGTACAATTTACATATAACGATTTATATGATAAATTAACAGTCGGATGGTCTTCTCCGATGACTAATAAACACACCTGCTAACGGCTTGTGAAGATCTATAGCGGCGGTAATGTGTCATTTGTGGGTGAAAGAGTATTGTTACAAGCTACATTTATACTAATTGAAATGTAAGGAATGATAATATTATGATAAGAAAAATATCCGCGATATTACTGGTAATGACTACAATACTTGCTACAACGATAATGCCTACTAACGCAATTGCTAACACGTACACACCCGCATTGTCCGATATTTCAAATCATTGGGCGAAGGTTAGCATTTATTATTTGGTTGAAAAGGGCGGCATAACCGGATATTCAGACGGAACATTTAAACCGGATAAGATTATTACATATGCGGAGTTTTTAAAAATAGCTTTATGTGTGGCTACGGGTAAGGCGTATGCTTCCGCTGCAGGCGAGCACTGGGCAATGGGAGTATATAATGAAGCTGTGAAATTGGGAATTGTCACTTCGGCTGAAATGGACGTGCCTGATTTTGATAAAGCTATTCCAAGAGAAGACATGGCATTAATTCTTGTAAGAGTAAACCAGAAGATATTTGGCGCTTCCGATGTCGATATCACTGGGGTACAGGGTAAAATAGCAGATTATTCAAGCATTTCAAAGGATAGAGCTGCTTATGTATTACAGGCTTATAGACTGGGCTTTCTGGAGGGCAGCAATGGGTATTTCAGTCCCTCCTCCTCGGCAACGAGAGCTCAGGCGGCGCAGGTTATGTATAGGCTTCTTGTCTCTGATGCCAGAATCGACTACACAACATTACGAGATGTACGAGACGGCGACACGGAAGTAATAGTCGTTTCAAACATCACTGAGCTTATGGCGACAGAATCAAGCACGAAAAAAGGGAATGTAACTGTACTGATAAAGGATGGTGAATACAAGCTTTCAAAAGGGCTTTGCATCACGGGAGATAATGTAACTTATGCCAGTTATTCCGGTAAAAGGGATGCTGTGATTCTGAATGGAGATTTCTCTGCCAGCCACATCTTTTGGGTCATGAGTGATAATGTGACAATTAAAGATATGACTTTAGGCCGTGTTAATAACCACGCGATTCAGATTCACGGAGAATTAGACGCGGACAACACGGTTGTAAAAAATGTGAGGTTCTTCGATATTAAAGAGCAGTTCATAAAAGGCTCATTCTCTCAGTCAAGCGTATCGTACAGCGACGATTGCATTGTTGAGGACTGCTTCTTTGAATTTACGGGAAATGAGGCTTTTCAGTACTATACAGGTGGAATAGATGTACATAGAGGGAAAAATTGGATTGTCAGAAACAATACTTTCAGGAACATTCAAAGGATTTCAGGAGCCTTAACGGAAGGCGCGATACATTTTTGGAGCGCTTCGGAAGGAACGCTTGTGGAGGGTAATATAATCATAAACTGCGACCGTGGAATAATGCTGGGGTTCGATAACAGTCCGCATTACAACGGGGTAGTAAAGAACAATTTTGTTCAAACATCGCGAGATGTTGGGATCTATATCTGTACTTCTCAAAACACGAAGGTATATAACAACACAGTTTTCAGCTATCCGGGCTATTCCAACTCGATTGAATACAGATTTAGTACGATGGGTACTATGATTATCAACAACCTGACAAACGGCGCGATTAGTTCAAGAGACGGCGGTACTGCAACACTTGAAAACAATATATCAAGCGCCGACAGGACATGGTTTGTGAACGCTGACAAAGGCGATCTTCATTTAAGTGAAAACGCATCAAGCTCAGTTGATCGGGGCAAAGACCTTTTGGAGGTATCAATAGATATTGACGGAGAGCTGAGAGAATCAGGGAAATATAACGTCGGCGCTGATGAAACATAGCAAAAACCGTGTTGGTCCCGGTAAAGCCATAAAAGAGACAGAAGGGGCTGTCCTGAAAACTCCATAGGGATTACCTTGTAACAGAGCAACACAAATGGGGGCTGTTTTGCTACAGCCCCTCTTGTGGAAAGGGGGTTACGCATGGCAACCACGCGCCTGATAGCGCACCATATCAGCAAGGGAGAAACAATTGCGCAATCCCTCGCAGACCGTTTCGAATACGGGCAGAACCCGGATAAAACGGAGCACGGCGAATGGATTTCCGCTTATCAGTGTGACCCGGAAACCGCCGACGCGGAGTTCCTGCTTTCAAAAGCGCAGTACAAATCCATCACTAGCCGGGAACAGAAAAAGAAAGCAGATGTTTTATGCTATCAAATCCGGCAGGCGTTCGTTCCCGGCGAAATCACGCCGGAGGACGCGAACCGGATAGGATACGAAACGGCCATGCGCTGGACGAAGGGCAACCACGCTTTTTTCGTCGCCACGCACGTTGACCGCAAGCATATTCACAATCACATTTACTTTAATTCCACGTCCCTTGACTGCACGAAAAAGTTTCGCAACTTCTGGAACTCATCGTTTGCCCTCCGGCGGCTCTCAGACCGCGTTTGCCTTGAAAACAGTCTCTCTTACATCGAACACCCGAAGCAGCACAGCAAAGGCAGATACAAGCATTACGGCGAGTGGCTTGGCGACCGGAAACCGCAGTCGTGGAAGGAAAAGCTAAAGGCTCAAATCGACGCTTGTCTTGCCGAAAAGCCGCCGGATATG
>JAJUHS010000136.1 GCA_029267755.1 Clostridiales bacterium | reverse complement strand
GAAGGTAGATATTGCCGTCTTTATTCCCTGATAGGTTTTTACAGCTATCACGCTTGAATCGACTTCCGTAAGGCTGCCGCCGTTTTTATGCTCCTTGGCCGAATAGTATTCATTTGATGGAAGCGATGTGCATCCGGAAGCAAAGATAAACATCGCCGCCATAACAAAAATCCAGATTTTATTTCTGATATCGGCACCTCCTCCGATGAATCAGTCTTTATCTTCCAAAAACTGAAATCCGTATCCGAGGACCTCTCTGGTTTCCGAAATAATTACAAAAGCTCTCGGATCAGTCTGTCTGACTATATTTTTAAGTTCCAGAATCTGCTGCTTTTTTATCGCACAGAGAAGCACCATTTTTTCCTGCCCGGAATATGCACCGCGGCCGTACAGCATCGTAACTCCGCGGCCGAGATTTTCGGTTATTCTTTTGCTCATTTCATCACTTTTCTCGGTAATGATATAGCAAACCTTTGAATAATTAAGTCCGTAAAGAACGGTGTCAACCATTTTAGAGGACACAAAGGCCGCAACGGCCGAATACATTGCCGACTCATACTGTCTCATAACCAATGCGTACACCGTGAAAACCACCGCATTAAGAGCCATAATTATTTTTCCCAGATTTAAATACGGGTACTTCCGGCGCAGCGTCTTCGCGATTATGTCAATTCCGCCTGTGCTGCCTCCCGCGAGGTAAATAAGCCCCTGCCCCAGGCCTGAAATAAAGCCTCCGAACAGCCCCGCAAGCAGCGGATTAGCGGTAAGCGTTATGGCGGGCAGCAGCTCAAAGGCGTCAAGGACAAGCGAGCTTGCCGCCATTCCGAGCAGAGAGCCGAACAGGAACTTTGTCCCTAGCGTTTTCCATGCGAAAAGAAAAAGCGGTATATTGAATATGATTGTCACAATTCCAACAGGCGTTGAAATGAGCTTGTTGAGTATCATCGCCACGCCCATTACTCCGCCCGTAATAATGCCGTTTCGGTACATCAGAAAGCTGATGCCTGCAGCGTCCAAAATCGCTCCCGCAAGGATTTTCGGGCACATCAGCATAATCTGCCTTACCCTGTTTTCCACTTTATTACCTTCCTGCAATAATGTTGCTTACAATAAACTGATCTGTTTTTCTTCCATATCCTCTTCCTTAAGCAGAGATCCTGCGGCCGGAAGGTTTCGTACCCGGTACCTAGAAGGATTCTGTATAGCCGTGTCCGAGCAGGGTATCGCACACTTAAGCTTGTATTTCGGCTTCAGCGTCATTACTGCGACTCCCTGGGTGTCTCGCGTGGACTTCGGCGACAGCATCGCAGTGCTGAAAATTATCACTCGCCCCTCCGTAGAGTAAGCGGCGACTTCGATATCCTCGTAGAATGGTATAACGGCCTTAAGCGGGCTCTTGTCGGAATACGCTCCCGTAAGCTTTCTGCGGTTCGTCTTGGTCTCATACGCAGAAACCGGCACGCGCGCCGCCTTGCCATTTTCAAACACGAACAGAACGCTGCCCTTATAATCCCCGGGATTAAGCATATAAAGCACGTTTTCTCCGGCATCCATGCCGAGATGCGACGGCAGATAGACACCGAGAGCGGAAGCCTTCGTATCCTCAAAATCGGAGGCCTTGACCTTATAGCACTGCTGCCTGTCCGTAAAAATCAGCAGCTCGTCGCGGTTCGTGCCCTCGAACGACACGAGGGGGCCGTCGTCCTCCTTATACTTCTGCTCTCCGCCCATTCGCAGAGAGAGCGGCGTAATTTTCTTGAAGTAACCCTCGCGCGAAAGGAAGAAGCACACCTCATAGTCTTCAATATGATCCTCGTCGTTATAGTGTTCCACCTCGTCGGAGTAAATGATACCCGTCTTTCTGGGTTCGCCGTATTTTTTTATAACATTTTTAAGCTCCTCGACGATGACAGCCTTTATTCTCCGCCGGCTCTGGAGCAAATCCTCAAGATCCGCTATCTCCTTTTCCAGAGCATCCTTCTCCTGTATGCGTTTCAGAATATATTCCTTATTGATGTTTCGAAGCTTTATTTCCGCTACAAATTCCGCCTGCACCTCGTCTATCCCGAAGCCTATCATAAGGTTCGGCACTACCTCCGCATCCTCCTCGGTATTGCGGATTATGGCTATCGCCTTATCAATGTCAAGCAGTATCTTCTTTAGTCCCTTTAAGAGATGCAGCTTTTCCTTCTTCTTGGTAAGCTCATGGAAGGTGCGCCTTTTGACGCAGTCGGTTCTCCACGCGGTCCACTCGTCGAGGATCTCCGCAATTCCCATTACGCGAGGCATCCCCGCGACAAGAATGTTAAAGTTGCAGGAAAAGCTGTCCATGAGCGGGGTCATTTTAAAGAGCTTTAGCATGAGCTTTTCGGGGTCGGTGCCGCGCTTAAGATCAATTGCGAGCTTTAGTCCGTTCAAATCGGTTTCGTCGCGCATATCCGTAATCTCGCGCAGCTTGCCTAGCTTAATGAGCTCCGCAACCTTGTCCATAATCGCCTCAACCGTTGTGGTGTAGGGAATTTCATAGACCTCAATCAGGTTTTCCTTCTGGATATAGCGCCAGCGTGAGCGCACCTTGAAGCTGCCGCGGCCAGTACGGTAAATTTCGCTTATTTCGTTTGAGTCGTATATCAGCTCGCCGCCGGTCGGAAAATCGGGGGCAAGTAGTGTTGACATAATATTGTGTTCGGGGTCGTTTATGTAGTCTATCGCCGTCTGACAGACCTCCGACAGATTGAAGCCGCAGATCTGGCTTGCCATGCCTACAGCTATTCCCGTGTTTGCCGATACGAGTACGTTCGGAAATGTCGTCGGCAACAGCGTTGGCTCCTTCATCGTGCCGTCGTAGTTGTCGACGAAATCGACGGTATCCTGGTCGATGTCGCGGAAAAGCTCCCCGCAGATCGCCGACAGCTTTGCCTCGGTGTATCGCGAGGCGGCATAAGCCATGTCGCGCGAATACACCTTGCCGAAGTTTCCCTTTGAATCCACAAAGGGTTTCAAAAGCGCCTCGTAGCCCCTTGAAAGGCGCACCAAAGTTTCATATATGGCGCTGTCGCCGTGCGGGTTCAGGCGCATCGTCTGCCCGACTATATTAGCCGACTTCGTGCGTACGCCCGTAAGAAGCCCCATTTTGTACATAGTGTAAAGGAGCTTTCTGTGCGACGGCTTGAAACCGTCGATCTCCGGTATGGCTCTCGAAACAATAACGCTCATGGCGTAGGGCATATAGTTCACCTCAAGAGTGTCCGTTATGCCCTGCTCCATAACCTCGGCTCGAAGTCCGACAACGTTCGGATTATTAACTTTTTTTATGGCGGCGTCCTCTTCGCCTTTTCTCCTTGCCACAATATCCGCCCTTTTTCGTTTTTTTCGGTAAGAGTTTAGGAAATATCGGCTAAATCGAGATACTTATAGCCGTGCTCCGCAATGTGCTCCTTGCGGCCTGTAAGGTTGTCGCCCAAAAGCAGGTCGAAAACCTCGGCCGTGGCCTTCGCGTCCCGCGGCATGACCTTAATCAGCCTTCGCGTTTCGGGGTTCATTGTCGTAAGCCACATCATCTCGGGTTCGTTTTCGCCGAGCCCCTTTGAGCGGTTGATCGTATGCTTCGCGCCGTTAAAGCCGCTGACTATCTCCGCCTTTTCCCTGTCGGAGTACGCAAAGTAGGTCTTGCCCTTGCATTCAATCTCAAACAGCGGCGACTCCGCAATATATACAAAGCCCTTCTGGATGAGCGTCGGAACGAGGCGGTAAAGCATGGTCAAAATAAGGGTCCTTATCTGGAAGCCGTCGACGTCGGCATCGGTGCATATGATTATTTTGCTCCAGCGCAGGTTGTTTAAGTCAAAGGAGCTTATTTCCTTAAGCTGCTTGTGCGAAACCTCGACTCCGCATCCGAGGACCTTCAAAAGGTCGGTTATTATCTCGCTCTTGAAAATCTTCGAATAATCGGCCTTCAGGCAATTGAGTATCTTGCCCCTTACCGGCATGATGCCCTGAAACTCCGCGTCGCGGCTCTGCTTGCAGGCGCCGAGAGCCGAGTCGCCCTCCACTATATAAAGCTCACGCTTATCCACATCCTTAGTCCGGCAGTCGACAAACTTCTGGACGCGGTTTGCGATGTCGATTCCGCCCGAGAGCTTCTTTTTTATGTTCAGCCTCGCCTTTTCTGCGGTCTCGCGGCTTCTCTTGTTGATAAGCACCTGCTCGGCAATTTTTTCAGCCTCCGCGCGGTTCTCAATGAAGTAGATTTCAAGCTTTTCCTTGAAGAAGTCGGTCATCGCGTCCTGAATAAACTTGTTCGTGATCGCCTTCTTCGTCTGGTTTTCGTAGGAGGTCTGCGTTGAAAAGCAGTTCGTGACAAGTATTAGGCAGTCCTGAATGTCGGCGAAGCTTATCTTGCTCTCGTTCTTCTGATACTTGTTATTTTTTCTAAGATAGGCGTCGATAGCTGAAACAAAGGCGCTTTTCGTTGCCTTTTCCGGGCTGCCTCCATGCTCGAGCCATGAGGAATTGTGGTAGTATTCTATCGCGGTAAACTTATTTGAAAAGCAGAACGCCGCAGAAATCTT
>JAJUHS010000049.1 GCA_029267755.1 Clostridiales bacterium | reverse complement strand
TTATCGGCAGGCGCAGAATGATATGATACCCGTACCCGCTCTTTACTATCTCGCTAAGGCTGTTCTCCGAAAGCGCCTGGGATGCGCTTTCAAACTGGGTGTCCATATCGCCCGACTTAAACAAATAACCGTTCGGATATGCGGAGAGTCCGGTATCCTGGCTGTTATCCTTCATAAGCTGGTCGAATAGTGCATTGCGTTCGCTTGTTCCGCCTGCCGCTTTCAGCTGGTCAAGCAGGGATTGCATCTTGGCCTTGGTTTCACTATCCTTTGTCTGGTCATCCGAAGACGCCATATAAATATGCTTTACCTCCATATAGCCTTTCTCGGACGCAAAAGCCATCGTGTTTGCATCGCTATACTTTTCCGCGCTTTCGCCATACATATTTATAAATATCTTTTCGTAAAGGCTGGCGACGCCCAGAAGATAACGGTAAAGGTCCTCACTAAGATAGCTTTCCGCAAGTTTTTGGACAAAGGCTTCCTTCCCTCCGCTTGATTCGGCATACCCTGCGATCGTCTGGTCTATATCTGCCTTGTCCTGGTCTGTAAGTGTTATGCCCATCTCGGCTGCCTTTTTCTCAACCGCCCTATACATCGCAATCGAATTGTTCGTCGAATTCAGAACATAATCCTTGATTGTAACGTTATCGGTCAAAGTCGCATTCCAATCAGTCGGATACTGTCCGGACATTGAGTAGATATAGCTGATATCGGCGGCCAGCCAATACAAGTACTCAGGCCAGTATACATTCTTGCCGTCGGCCGTAAACATAACGGTATCCGCAGAATATAAATCGGAATTGAAGCCGTTTACAGACGCGGTTGCGGACGGCGTAGGGCTTGGCTCGGGAGTCGCAGTGGCTTGGGGCGCTGCGGCGGAGCAGCCGCCGAAGGCCAGAACCAGTATCGCGGCTGACAAAATGACACAAATCCACTTTTTCATGTTATTATCCTTTCTTTTGTGCCGATGCTTCTCCATAGGCCCGCACAAACTCCACGGCCTCGTTCAAAACATCGCCGGCATTTTTTATTTTAAGGCTTATCTGAGGCTCCGTACCTGCCTCGATTTTAATTCTGCCTTTAAAAACGGGTTTTTCGTAGAGAGCGGAAACTGTTTCCATATCAAAATCCGATATTTTGAACAACATTCTACCCGCCTTCTGGGAAATCTCATATATGCCAGCCCTTTCTGCCTCCCCTCGCAAAAGCGCGACGTATATAAGCGTATTCACGCTTCTCGGCGGATCTCCAAAGCGGTCTACAAGTTCGTCGGTAAGGTCATCCGCATCCTCCTCCGTCCTTATCTGGGCGATTCTGCGGTAAAGGTCCATTCTCTGCTCCCCGGAGGGTACATAGCTCTCGGGTATGTTTGCCGATACCGCGAGATCCGCGGAGCATTCAACGCGCTTTGGCGGCTTTTCACCGCGCTCCTCGAGTATTGCCTCCTCAAGCAGCTTAAGGTACATATCATATCCGACCGATAGCATATGTCCGGACTGCTCGGCTCCAAGCAAATTCCCCGCTCCGCGTATTTCAAGGTCGCGCATCGCGATTTTGAAGCCGGAGTTGAACTCCGCAAACTCGCGTATTGCAGCGAGGCGCTTGCTGGCGACCTCGGACAGCACCTTTCCCTGCCTGAATGTAAGGTAGGCAAAGGCGTGACGATAGCTTCTGCCGACCCGACCCCTGAGCTGGTGGAGTTGTCCAAGCCCCAGCTTGTCGGCGTCTTCTATTATTAATGTGTTTACGTTCGGTATATCGATGCCGGACTCGATAAGTGTTGTGCAGACGAGCACCTGTATTTCGCCCGATACCATCTTCTCCATAATGGACGAAAGGCTCTCCTCATCCATCTGGCCGTGGGCGACGACGATTGTGACGCCTTCGAGCATTTTTGCGAGCTTTGCCGCCGTACGTTCGATGGTTTCTATGCGGTTATGCAGATAATAGACCTGCCCTCCGCGTGCTATTTCCCGTCGTATCGCGTCGGCGATTATGCTCCAATCATGCTCAAGCACATAGGTCTGAACCGGGTGTCTGTCCTGCGGCGGTTCCTCGATCGTCGACATATCCCTGAGCCCCGAGAGCGCCATATTTAGAGTTCTTGGTATCGGGGTTGCGGAAAGCGTCAGCACGTCTACCAGCTTCGATATTTCCTTGAGTCTTTCCTTATGTGAAACGCCGAATCGCTGCTCCTCATCTACGACCAGAAGTCCCAGGTCTTTAAATTCCACATCCTTCTGGAGAAGCCTGTGCGTACCTATAATAATATCAGCCGATCCCCCCTTGATGTTCTTAAGGGCTTGCTTTATCTCCGCAGGTGACTTGAATCGGCTCAGGACCTCTATCCTGACCGGGTAGTCGGCAAATCTTTTCAGCGCCGTAACATAGTGCTGCTGTGCTAGGACCGTGGTCGGTACAAGTATGGCCGCCTGTTTTCCGTCCAGCACACACTTCATGACCGCGCGTAGCGCAACCTCAGTCTTGCCGTACCCTACATCCCCGCACAGGAGTCTGTCCATCGGGACGGGGCGTTCCATATCGGCTTTTATTTCCTCTATGGCCTTAATCTGATCCTCGGTTTCCCTATACCCGAACTTGTCCTCAAATTCCTTCTGCCAGCTTGAGTCCGGAGAAAACGCAAAGCCTGGCCTCCTTTTTCGCTCCGCATAAAGTTCTATAAGACCCTTTGCAAGCTCCTTTGCAACGCCCTTTGCCTTTGCCTTTGTCTTTTGCCAGTCCGTTCCGCCAAGCTTCGAGAGCTTTACTGGCTTATCCTCCCCGCCCGCGCCGATGTATTTCGACACCAGATCAAGCTGAGTCGCCGGAACATAGAGGCTATCCGTGCCGGAATAAGCTATTTTAATGTAATCTTTGGCAATTCCGTCGACAGGCATCTGAAAAATGCCAATAAAGCGTCCAATACCGTGATAATCATGCACAACCAGATCGCCGGGCGAAAGATCGGCGTAGCTTTGGAGCTTCTGCCGGTTCTTATCTGCCTTCTTTTTCCCAGCAAACCGTTTGATCGGCGCGCCTATTATCTGTCCTTCCGTAATAATCGCGATTTTTGAGTTTGGATACTCCGCACCCGCCGAGAGCCCGCCGAGCCCTATAAGGCACTCGCCCTCCTTGGGAAGCTTCGTCATACTAAAGTCAAGAGCCGATGGAATTCCGTTTTTGTCGAGATATTCCTTGAGATTTTTTGCTCTCTGCTCGTCCGAAGCAAGCAATACTGTACTGTAGTTGTTTTTTAAATAGTATACAAGATCGCTTGCGACTGTTTCGAGGCTGCCGCTGTAACTCGGAAGCTGCTTTGCCGTCAGGTTAAGTATTGAGAGCGGTGCCGCCGGATAGTTTGTGCCGATGAAACTGTCCAGCATAACAAAGCTGTTTTTTGAGAGCTTGTCGCAGATTTCCTGCCATGGTGTAAAAAATTCGGCAAGACTTCCGTCGAGCACCCCCGCCTCCATAAGAGTTTCAATATCCTGTTCCAACTGCCAGGAATAGTTTTTTGCCTTTTCCTGCGCCCTCGACGGCTCGATAAGAAAAACAACCGTGTTTTCCGGAATATAGTCGGCGGCGGTTTCGTTTTCTGGGTAGAGTAGCGCCATGTATCTGTCTGCAGCCGGAAAAGTGTGTCTGTTCTTAAGTCGTTCGATATCCGCCGTTACGTTTTCC
Source organism: Clostridiales bacterium (assembly GCA_029267755.1). Taxonomy (GTDB): domain Bacteria; phylum Bacillota; class Clostridia; order Oscillospirales; family Oscillospiraceae; genus DUPK01. The sequence goes on along the minus strand of JAJUHS010000049.1, from coordinate 9,815 downwards.
AAAAGTTCCTTTTTCGCCGTTTTGCGGCGCGCAATTCGGCGCGTAAGTTCGATTAACTCGTCCAGAAACCCCTCCTCGCCGCCGTCGTAAAGCCCCACAAGGCTTTCTGCAACCGGAAGGATATCCACTGACGGAATGTTTTCCGTTCTCCGCTGAGTCGAAATATCAAAAAACCCCATCGAATCAATCTCGTCCCCAAAAAACTCGCAGCGTACCGGATCTGGAAACGAAGGGGTGAAGAAATCAAGTATTCCTCCGTGAACCGCAAACTGGCCTATGCCTTCGACCTGCTGGTAGCGTCTGTAACCGGCGGCGACAAGAGCCTGAGTAATTTCTTCAAGCCTATACTCCTTTCCCTGCCTGAGCACAAGCTGAGCCGAAGTAAGCCTCGATTTCGGAATCGCACGCTGCATTAGCGCGTCTGGCGTTGTGACCACGACCCCGGCCCTTTCGCGAGCCATCTCGCACAGAGTCTTTATCCTCTCATGCTCAACTGAGCGCGAAACACCCTCCGCATTATAAAATGTAAACTCGCGCGAGGAAAGCGTAAAGCATTGCTCAGCGGTGAGGCACGCGAGGTCATGCGCCATACGCCCCATTTCAATCTCGTCAGGACATATAACGAGAATCGAGCGTCCCGTAAGTCTTCTTACAGCCGCGGAAACCTGCGCCTTGTGCACGCTTTCGAGCCCGCTCATTACCAGAGGACCGCCGCCGGCATTTATTTTATTTATGAGCTTCAAGAAATCCGGTTCTCTTCGAAAGCCCTCCGATAAAGCCAGCAAACAATACTCCTCCTTCTGTAAAAATATGGAAAGCGATGGGCGCATACAATCTGAATCTACCGCATACAGTGCAGTATTTATTTATGTTACAACTTTTAACACCAGTTTTCAAGGGGTAATCTGTAAACAATCCTACAGTTGCCGAAAGACGATAAAAAGGATTATACTTGCAAAAAAATGATATTGATATATAATAATAAAATATATTTGCGGGGGGGATGAAAACTTGGCTGTGAATTATCAGAAGGCTCTTGACGAAACGCTTTCAACCCTTGGCGGCAATGTACCCGCGCTGCTGCTTCACAGCTGCTGTGCACCCTGCAGCAGCTATGTCCTTGAATACCTGACAAAATATTTCAATGTTACGCTTTATTATTATAACCCCAACATCTTTCCCGCAGAGGAATATTACAAGCGTTTAAACGAGCAGCAAAGGCTGCTGGGGCTTATCGGAACTACGAATCCCGTGTATATTATACCGGCGGAATATGAGCCGCAGCGATTTTATGACGTTGCGGCTGGCCTTGGAAACGAGCCTGAGGGAGGTTCTCGCTGCGAGCTCTGCTTTAGGTTAAGGCTTGAAGAGACTGCGAAGGCCGCCAAAGCCGGAGGATTTGACTATTTCACGACGACTCTTTCCGTCAGCCCGCACAAAAGCGCCTCATTGCTCAACAAAATTGGCAAAGAGATGAGCGAAAAGTACGGTGTGCCTTATTTATATTCCGATTTCAAAAAGCGAGAGGGCTACAAGCGCTCTATCGAGCTTTCGAATCTCTACGGACTTTACCGCCAGAATTACTGCGGATGCGAGTATTCCTTAGGAAAACCGTAATAAAATAACCGCTGCAGGTTATTTTATATATCACGACAGGTGCCATAACCCTGTCGAAAATTAAAAAAATGGAGTGAAAAAATGAAAGACCTATCAGTACGCAAGCTCACCTTTGCGGCGGCAGTCGGTGCCCTTTACGCCGCGCTGACTGTTGCTCTCGCACCCATCAGCTACGGCCCCCTTCAATTCCGAGTTTCCGAAGCCCTCTGCATACTCCCTTTCTTTTTCCCCTTCACATCCTGGGGACTTTTTGTAGGCTGCGCGCTCGCAAATCTCATCGGCGGCTATGGCGTTCCCGACATTGTGTTTGGCTCTCTGGCAACCCTCGCGGCGGCCTTTTGCACCTCCAAAATCCGCCTTCGTCCTCTCGCCCCGCTACCAGTCGTTCTTTTTAACGCTGTAATCGTCGGCGCACTTATAGCCTGGGTAACCGTGCCGGATGCATTTTGGGCGGGCTTTGCAGTAAACGCGCTGCAGGTCGGGCTGGGTGAACTCGGCGTCATGTATATTATCGGGCTTCCCCTTATTTACCTGCTTCCCAGGTATAAGTTATTTATATCTCTTAAAAATAGTTTTAACCTTAATCAGGATGTCTGAGTTTGAGCAAGCTCGAGCTTGCCGCGCCGAAGACTCCCACAGAATAACGCTCATTTTGTGCCTTGAATATTGAGAAAGGAATGATCATTAGAATGAAAGTTAAAAAAGCCGTTATCCCTGCGGCCGGAATAGGCAGCCGGATGCTTCCGGCGACAAAGTCGATACCCAAGGAAATGCTCCCTCTTGTGGACAGGCCGGTTATCCAGTACATAGTCGAGGAAGCCGTGGCCTCCGGCATAGAGGATATCCTTATCATAACGAACAGGGGAAAGGGTCCGATAGAGGACTATTTTGACTGTTGCCCGGAGCTTGAGGGGCGTCTTGAAGCCGACAAAAAGTACGGTTTCCTTGAGGCTGTCAAGACTCCGGCAAATCTTGCAAACATCTTCTTCCTCCGCCAGAAGGAAACCAGAGGCCTCGGACATGCCGTTGGGCGCGCCCGCGCCTTTGTAGGGAACGAGCCCTTTGCCGTCCTGCTCGGCGACGACGTCATGAAGTCAAAGATCCCCGTTACAAAGCAGCTTATTGACGCCGCTGAAAAGTATGGTGCGGCAGCGGTTGGAACTCAGCCAGTTTCCGACGAGGCTATAGTGAAATACTCCTCTCTTAAGCTCGAAGCATATGAGAAGAACATCTTCCGCGTAACCGACATGGTCGAAAAGCCCAAGTTTGAGGACAGGTTCTCGAATTACCCGATTCTCGGACGCTATGTGCTGACGCCCGATATCTTTGATATTCTAGACAATACAGCTCCCGGCGTAGGCGGCGAGATACAGCTCACCGATGCTCTCAAGGTGCTTTGCAAGCAGTCGCCGATGGTTGCGGTCGAGTTTGAGGGTGTCCGTTACGACACAGGAAACATGAAGGGCTTCCTTGAAGCCATTATAGATTTTGCCCTGGACTCGCAGGAAACCGGCGACTGGCTGCGCAGCTTCATAAAATCGAAGGCGGCTGCTCTTTAATACGCCAAGATGCCCGGCTGAAAAAAATGGTTGACAACCGAAGCTTTGTGTGTATAATTAATTGAATGCGGAGATATTTTATTCCGCTTACAATCCTTGCCCGCGCTGCGGGCCAAATGTCCAGAAGGAGGTGCAAAAAAATGGCTAAAGTATCGGGCAACTACGAGCTCATGTATATCATTGACGCCACAAAAAGCGAAGAGGATATCAAAGCCATCGTAGAGAAGTTTAAATCGCTCATAGAGGCAAACGGTACCGTAACCGAGTTGGAGGAAATGGGAAAGCGCAGGCTCGCTTACCTTATTAACGATATGGCTGAGGGCTATTACGTCCTTGTCAAGTTCTCCTCCGCTCCGTCTTTCCCCGCCGAGCTTAAGCGTGTTCTCGGGATTACCGAGGGTGTCATGCGTTCGCTCATCACTGTAATAGAGGACTAGGAGGCAGCTTATGCTTAATCAGATTGTCCTTATGGGAAGGTTAACAAGGGATCCCGAGCTGCGCCGCACGCAGAACGGAACCGCTGTTGCAAGCTTTACGCTTGCGGTTGACAGGGACTTCTCGGGTCGTGACAGCGTGGAGAAGCAGACAGATTTTATCGACATCGTAGCGTGGAGGAATACCGCCGAGTTTGTTTCCAAGTACTTCATCAAAGGCCAGCTTGTGGCCGTATCGGGTCGTCTCCAGATAAGGGACTGGACGGACAAGGACGGCGGCAAACGCCGGAGCGCCGAGGTAGTAGCCGATAACGTCTACTTTGCGGACAGCAAGAAAAGCCGTGAGGACGGCAACGACAGCTTCCACAGGGCGGATATGTCCCCGTCCTTCTCGCCAGCAGCGGCGTTTGGCTCGGATACGTCGGGTTTTTCCGAAATAGATGACGACGGAGATCTCCCTTTCTAAAATCTCAATTTTCACGGGCATAGCCCGTCTACTTTACTCATGATTGGAGGTAAATACCATGGCATTCGACAAAGACGGCAAAGACGGAAAGGCTCACGGCGGAAACCGCAAGCGCAGGAAGGTCTGCGCATTTTGCGCCGAGAAGTCCCAGCATATCGATTATAAGGATACAGCTAAGCTCCGCCGTTTCCTATCGGAGCGCAGCAAGATTCTGCCCCGCAGAGCAACGGGAACCTGCGCTATGCATCAGCGCGAGCTAACCGAGGCTATAAAGAGAGCGCGCCAGATCGCTCTTCTTCCCTACGTTACGGACTGATATACCTCAATTAACATAAATCGGAGAGGCTGCAGCCTCTCCGATTTTTTGGCTCCAAGTCAATAGTTGGAGGTAGTGAAAGGAATTCCGCTATTGATCGTTCTGCGTTGTTTTGGTTTTCTGCTGCATTTCCAGCAGTCTTGCATTGCTGATTTCCGCGTGCAGATATCCGAGTGCGTCCGAAAGGCCGCCCAAACAGTCTATAAGTCCGATATTCACCGCCTCTTCGCCGTAAATTATGCTGCCGACGTCCGCCGCGATCTCGCCCGTTCTGAGCATAAGCTCCTCTAACTTTTCCTTTTTTATATTTGAGTTCTGGGTAATGAATCTCACAATACGATCCTGCACCTTGCTGAAATACTCATATGTCTGCGGCACTCCTATAACTACGCCTGTCAGCCGTACCGGATGAAGCGTCATGGCAGCCGAGGATGCTATAAAGGAGCGTTTGGCCGCGACTGCAAGTGGAACACCGATTGAGTGTCCCCCTCCCAGTACCAATGATGCCGTCGGTTTTTTCATACTGGCAATCATCTCGGCTATTGCGAGCCCGGCTTCAATATCCCCGCCCACAGTGTTTAGCAGTATAAGCAAAGCATCGATTTCGTTGCTCTCCTCTATAGCCGCGAGCTGCGGCAGCACATGTTCGTACTTTGTGGTTTTGTTGTTTTCCGGAAGTATTTGATGTCCCTCTATCTGCCCGACGACCGTAAGGCAATGGATTATACCCTTTTCAGAGCGCACGGTCGTCGAAGCCATCTCGTTTATCTGTTCCTTATCGTATGTCTTTTCGTTCGCTGTTTCCTTGTCCTTATCCGTCATATAAAAATCCCCCTGTCAGTCACTAGTATCGGCAGAGGGATTCGATTTTATTATAATGTCGTTTGAATAAACTCGATATCGGTCGATGCATTTTAGCTCTGTAAACTGTTGGTCAAGATAATTATGCAACAAGATAAGCCTAGTTTAAGAAGTCCTTGAGCTTCTTGCTGCGGCTCGGGTGGCGAAGCTTGCGCAGCGCCTTGGCCTCAATCTGGCGGATGCGCTCGCGGGTGACGTTGAACTCCTTGCCCACTTCCTCGAGCGTTCTCGTACGCCCGTCCTCAATGCCGAATCTGAGGCGCAGAACCTTTTCCTCCCTCGGCGTAAGCGTACCGAGAACATTCATCAGCTGCTCGCGCAAGAAGGTGAAGGATGCCGCTTCCGCCGGTTCGGATGCGTCCTCGTCGGGAATGAAGTCGCCGAGATGGCTGTCCTCTTCCTCGCCTATTGGCGTTTCAAGTGAAACCGGCTCCTGAGCGATTTTCAGGATATCGCGGACCTTGTCTACGGGCATATTCATTTCTTCTGCTATCTCCTCGGGACTGGGATCATGTCCCAGCTCCTGCAGCAGCTGGCGGGAAACTCTGATAACCTTGTTTATCGTTTCCACCATGTGGACCGGTATGCGTATTGTCCTCGCCTGATCGGCGATCGAGCGGGTAATAGCCTGCCTTATCCACCATGTCGCATAGGTCGAGAACTTGTAGCCCTTGGTATGGTCAAACTTTTCGACGGCCTTGATAAGACCAAGATTACCCTCCTGAATAAGGTCGAGGAACAGCATGCCGCGTCCGACATAACGCTTGGCTATGCTGACTACAAGCCTTAGGTTAGCTTCCGCCATACGCTGCCCGGCGGCCTTGTCGCCCTTTGACATGCGCTCTGCAAGCTCCACCTCCTCCTCGGGGCTCAGGAGGCTGACTTTGCCTATTTCCTTCAGATACATACGAACCGGGTCGTCTATGCTGAAGCTGTCGACCAAGGTTTCCGGGTCTACCAGCACCTCCTCCTCGAGTTCCTGAAGCTCCTCAAGCTCCTCAAGGTCCTCGAGATCGGGCGCAAGGTCGTCCGGCAACTCCACCATAAAATCGTCGTCGTCTATCATTTCGACTCCGCTGTTATCGAAAGCCTCATAGATTTTGTCTACCTGTTCGGCATCAAGGTTAAGTTCATCCATGGCGTCCATCAGCTCTTTCAGGCTGACAGAACCCTTCTTCTTACCTTTTTCGATAAGATCATTGATCTTTTCCTCAATAGACTGCTGGGAGCCCTCCTGTCCCTTCGTCTCTGTATCCTTTTCGGCTTTTGCGGCCGCTTTTTCAGTATTTTTTTTAGCCATCTTTATCCTCCATACCTTTTCTTTCTCTTAATTTTCGGCTTATTTCAAGTAAATCCTCAGATTTAGCAAGCTTTTGTGTCTTAATAACGCCTATGTAATCCTCCATCGCCGTCTCCGCATTGGCGAGCGGGGCCGGTTTTTGCATCATAAGCGTAATATGTGATATCTCGTCGCTTGAGAACTCGGCAGACATAGCCGCTATACTTATCGGCCTGTTTTCGGCGTACCGTTCGGTAATATATGCGTAAACCCTGGCCAAAAATTCCGATGTGAAGTCCTGCGGGCCAAAATCGGAAGCTTTCCTTATAATTGACGGGTCTGCTAGAAGCAGTCTTATTATGCCCTCCTCGGCGGCGGCGCTTTTCGGATCCTCATAGCGTATGCTTCTCTCCTTCGGCTGAAAGGTGTTTACCGGCCTCGAGATCTGTTCCTGCTGTCGCTTCAACTCCTTGCTCCGTTTCGCCGCGGCGCGCTTTATTTCGACCTGCATGCCCTCCGGGGAAATCTTCAGGAGTTCTGCCACCCTGTTGCCATAAACCTCGCGCTCCACCCGGCTCTGGAGGGCGGCAAGCATTTCAGCCGCTTCCTTAAGATAGGCCACCCTTCCTTCGTCCTGCGTCAGGTCGTACTTTCCCTGTATAACCGAGAGGCGGTATTCTATATGATTTCCTGTTCCGTTAAGCAGGGCCGCAAAGGCGCCCGCCCCGTTTTTTCGGATAAATTCGTCCGGATCCTTGTTGCCCGGAACGTGCAGCACCTTGATCGAAACTCCCAGCTTTTCCAGATGATCGATCGCGCGCTGGGCCGCCGCCATTCCCGCACCGTCCGAGTCGTAAGCTATCACGACTTCCTTCGTATAATTTGAAAGAAGCCTCGCCTGATCCTCGGTAAGCGAGGTGCCGAGGGACGCCACCGCGTTGTCGAATCCCGCCTGACGGAGCGTAATTACGTCCACGTTGCCCTCCACAAGAATTATCCTGCCGAGCTTTGTTTTCTTGGCAAGATTAAGGCCGAAAAGGAACTTGCTCTTATTAAACAGCAGGGTTTCTTTAGAGTGGACAAATTTGCGCTCATTCTCGTTGTCCGTAATCCGACGGCCGGAAAAGCCGACGACGGTGCCGCGCACATCGATGAGCGGAAAAATAAAACGGTTGCGGAAAAAATCATATACATTGCCTGTTTTAGAACTCTTCGCCGCGAGCCCCGCATCCAGAAGCTCGTCCTTCGTAAAGCCCCGCCTCTGCATTTCGTCGCAGAGAGCGCTCCATGAATCTATCGCCGCTCCGAGTCCGAAGCTCTTTGCGGATACGGGCGTTATTCCCCGTCCCTCCATATACTCTCTGACCACCCTTCCCTGGGGTCTTAAGAGGTTCTCGTGAAAGAACATGGCGGCTTCACGGTTCAGCTTTATAAGCCGTTCCCGCCTGCTTCTCATAATCTTATCCTCGTCGCTGTCCGGAACCTCCAGGTTCACCCTCCGCGCAAGGAAATGAACGGCGTCAGGAAATGATAGATTCTCAATTTCCATAATAAAGTTGATTACGCCGCCGCCCTTCCCGCATCCGAAGCAGTGATATATCTGCTTCTCCGGCGATACGGAGAAGGAAGGTGTCTTTTCGCTGTGAAACGGACAGAGGCCGAACAAATTGCTGCCGCTCCGTTTTGTAAGCCTGACGTAGCTTCCGACGACTTCAGTAATGTCGTTTTTTGATATCAGTTCGTCCAAAAAGCGTTCCGAAAACGCCACTGTTCTCCTCCTTCCGTACATATTTTCCAAATTATTCAATATTTATTCGTGTAAAGCTATCTTACCTGCCATGCAACCGGGATAAAAAGCTCGCTGTACTTGTAGATCGCGTATTTGTCGGTCATTCCTGCGACATAGTCGCAGACGATCCGATCAAGACCAGCCTGCTCTATAAACTTCTTGTAGTCCTGAGGCAGCTTGTCCGGATTCCTGACATAATAATCGTAGATGCCGCCGAGTATTCCGCCTACCTTCTCCTCCTCGCTCTTTGCCTTAGGGTTCTTGTAAACCTCGGCGAACATGAAATCGCGGAATTCGTTGACGGCGGCCTCGATTTCGGGGCTCATGACGATATCGTTCCTGCCGAAGCTGCGGCTGATTATATCTTCGGTTATTGTATTTATCCTCGCGCTATGGCTCTCTCCGAGTATCTTGCGCACATTTACCGGAAGATCCCGCGCCGTAACGATTCCCGCCCGGATGGCATCGTCTACGTCGTGATTTATATAGGCCACCATATCAGAAATCCGCACGCACCTTGCCTCAAGCGTATCGTCCGGAGCTCCTGTCGTATGGTTCAGTATTGCCATTCTCACCTCAAATGTAAGGTTGAGCCCCTTGCCATCCTTTTCGAGGAAATCTACAACGCGAAGGCTCTGCTCATAGTGCTTAAAATCTCCGCAGAGCTCCTTAAGAGCGCGTTCCCCCGCGTGCCCGAATGGAGTATGCCCCAGATCATGCCCCAGAGACGCCGCCTCGACAAGATCCTCGTTCAGCATTAGCGCGCGCGCCATCGTTCGGGCAATCCGGGACACCTCGAGGGTATGCGTCATACGCGTCCGGTAGTGATCCCCCTCCGGCTGTAGGAAAACCTGAGTTTTGTGCTTTAAACGGCGAAACGCTTTTGAATGCACTATTCTGTCCACATCCCGCTGAAAGCAGGTGCGTATGTTGCAGGGCGGCTCCGGAACGAGCCTGCCCTTGGACTCGGCCGACCATACTCCGTATGGCGAAATCATTATTCGTTCAAGCTCTTCCCGCTTTACCCGCGGACTGTCAATCGGCATCGCATTCATCCTTTTTCAAAGAGAATATCTTTATCATACTTATATATACGATTTATTTTTGCTTTTCCCTCTTTTTTTTAATAAAAATTTTAAGATTCTAAAATAAATTTGGGTTCAATAAAGAAGAACTCCTAGTTTTTCGAGTAAAAAGGCAAAGCGTTTTAGGAACCGTATCCTTCACGCAATGAACAAGGTCGCTTGATCGGACAAATCCGGCAAGCAGTTTCCACCGCTTGCCGGATTCCTTTACTATCGCTCTACCCCAACTATTGACATAGAGCCATAAAAGTCAAAAGCCCAGCACACTGCTGAGCTTTTTTCGATATGCTGTGACGGAAGCCCGGATAACCGGGCTTCCGTCGGGTATTTATATGCGCCGAATCTAAATATTTGTTCTGTACGAAAACAATTATTTGATGAGGGAGAGGACGTTCTGGGGCAGGGAGTT
>JAJUHS010000143.1 GCA_029267755.1 Clostridiales bacterium | reverse complement strand
TGCTTCTTAGCACTAGTTTAGTTGTAACAGTTCTTGCGAGCTCCAGCGTTTGTTTTGCGGCAACAGCTTCGGGAACAGAATTGCTAGGACAGGTTACCGAAATCAGCGGAAGCAGCATAACTCTTGCTTTGGGTACTGAAAACAAGCCCGGTGGAGATGGAACCGCTCCAGCAGAAGCCCCTTCCGGAGATCCGCCAGCTGCTCCGACAGAAGCCCCTTCCGGTGATCCCCCTGCGGCTCCATCTGACGACGGCACAACGCAGGCTCCTCCTTCAGACGGCGGTGGGAAACAGCATGGCGGAGGCCTGACACTTACAGGCGAGACACAGACTATTACCGTTAATGATTCAACAGTAATTACAACCGACAACAGAGGCCAGAGCACCAGCGCAGCGCTGTCCGATATAACAGTCGGAAGTGTTCTCAGGGTAACTGTTACCGACGGTGCCGTTACAGCTATAGTAATTATGCCTAGCGGAGAACCTCAGCAGAAGGGTGTGCGCGCAAACGCCAGCACCTCAACAGTAACAGTCAACGGCAGCTTAATAAGCTTTCAGGCATACAACATCAATGATAATAATTACTTCAAGCTTCGCGATATTGCCAAAGCTTTAAACGGAACCGAAAAGCAGTTTGAGGTCGGCTATGATGCAACAAACAACGCCATAACCTTAAAAAGCTCAACTGCTTATACGGCAGTTGGCGGGGAACTGGAGAACTCAGGCAGCACATCAAGAAATAACGCCTCCATATCGTCGGCTAAGGTATATCTTGACGGAACGCCGGTAACGCTTACCGCATATCTTATCGGAGACAACAACTACTTCAAGCTCCGCGACCTTGCAGCGGCCCTGAATTTCGGCGTTACATACGACAGCGCCACAAGTACTATCATAATTGATACAACGACCGGATATACAGCCTAATACCCGAAATATAAAAAACGTCAATATAACCTTTGCCCATGGGGAATTGCAAACTGCAATTCCCCGTTCTTAATTAATTAGCGTACAAATGAATTGATTATGTAGTATTTAGGTGATAAAATAACAATATAATTAATATCTCATCAAAAATAATATAATTAGTATCTCATCAAATGGGGAGGTTACGGAGGCGGCAAATGAAAAAACGAATATTTGCATTTTTTATCTGCATCGTTCTTCTGATACCGGTACTCTCCATCTCAGCATCGGCTGACATCGGCCCGAAGCCTTCAGTAGTTATAGACTTCAAAGGTCTGGAGAATCAGAAGTATTATGTAACCCTGCTTTCAAAAGTTTCCTCCACCGGCCCCTACAGCGCTTATAACGGGAAATATGAAAAACACTTCGACTCCGAAAAGGACAGGGAAATCTGGGAAAAGTTTGTAGCGTATAAGGACGCAGACGGCTATTACTTCCTTCAGTATTTTGCCGACTGTTCAGGGAGCAATCGCTTCAGGTGGGGCTATTATCCGCCGTCCTCATTTAAAATCCTGATCTACTTCCCTGAAAGCGACAGCTTTGTTGTCAGCGCGGATACATACGATAGATATGCTTTCGACAGCTATTATACCGTCGATGCCACGAAGCTTGACATTAAATCCGTCACCACATTCAATAAGGCCATGGGCGTCAAACGCACATATGACTACACATGGGAAGTTATTTCCCTTCTGGCAAGGATTGTAATAACCGTTGCCGTTGAACTGGCGCTCGCATGGTGCTGCGGCTACCGCGCAAGAAAACAGTTCAGATTGATTCTGATAACAAATATCTCAACACAGGTAATCCTTAACATGTTGCTGAATATCATAAATTTCAAACAGGGCTACTTTGCCTTTATATTAAATTATGCCTGGATGGAAATAGTCGTATTTGTTATTGAGGGCATAATCTACTCAAAGTACCTGCGGCGTTTTGCGGATGATAATAAAAAAGTATACGGCCCATGGAAGTACTCTTTTATTGCCAACGCCGCGTCATTTGCCGCGGGAATGCTCATAGCAAAGCTGATACCGGGAATTTTTTGAGCAATTATTCGGTTGCTTCCAACCCCAAATAATGTTATCCTATGCTCAGCCTTAAAATATCAGGGGTGATATTATTAATTCCTACGAAATTATAATCGAAATGATGAATCCTTGCGGCGGCAAGGCGCACAGCTATGTCCGTATTATCGAAGCCGAGCTTGAGAATCCTATGGATTATATTAAGAATGAATCTGACGGCTGTGAGATTACCGAAACCATAAACGACGACGGTTCCGTCCTCATTGAGCTGTCTAGGGACGGTTATATTAAAAGATACACATTCTCAAAAACATAAAATTCTGAAGAATACTATTTTAGGGCATTGCCGGTTGGCAATGCCCTAAAATATATTACTACAGAGTATAGTAAAACAAAACTATATCCTCAAAGCCCTTATCCTTCATCCTAAAGCCCTTTGGAATAGTGCCAAGCTCCACGAAACCAAGCTTCTTATACAGCCTTATCGCCCTTTCATTTGTCTTTACAACGGCGTTAAACTGCAATATACCGAAGCCCAGCTCCTTTGCCATAGAGAGAGAATGCAGCACAAGCTTTTCTCCCACCTTCATTCCCCTTGCGGAGGACTTGACCGCATAGCTTGCATTAGATATGTGCCCGCACCTTCCGACATTGTTCGGATGCAGAATGTATAATCCGAAAATCTCCCCGCCGGCTTCCGCGACTGCGCAAAAGCTCTGAGCCCCAAAGAACTCCTTCGCGTCCTCGAGGCTCATGGGTTCCTCCTGCGGGAATGCGGCGCCATCGTTTACAACCTCGTTCCATATCGCGGTCATCTGCTCAAGATCGCGATCCACAAAACCTCTAATCGATAACTCCATAATAAACCACCAAATCCTAAATATGCTTTTATGATACAGCCTAACCTCCATTACGTCAACTTTACATATCAGTTAAAGTATGATAAACTAACTAAACATTAAAAGAAATACCGTAAAACGGTTGGGATAAAGGAGATACTGCGCATAGTGAAAGAGAGACATTTCGGAATTGATTTATTGCGTATAATTTCAATGTACCTTGTTGTAATACTGCACATTCTTGGATACGGGGGCGTTTTGGCGAACATAGGCGCCGAATCGATGAAGTTCAAGGCTGCATGGCTGCTGGAAATTGCGGCCTACTGTTCGGTAAACTGCTATGCCTTGCTAAGCGGATATGTTTCGGTAAAATCGGGCTTCAAATATTCGAGGATAATCGTTCTGTGGCTTCAGGTGGTGTTTTATACGCTTCTGACTACACTTATTTTCAAGTATTATAAGCCGGAGGTGATGATGCCGGGAGCCTTCATTAGGGCGCTTACGCCGGTAACCTCCACCCAGTATTGGTATTTCACGGCCTACGTCGGCATGTTCTTTTTTATCCCTTTTTTAAACGCCCTGATAAACTCGCTCAATAAAAAGCAGTTCAAGGTACTTATCGCATCGCTGGTTGTCATATTTTCGGTTGTGCAAACGCTCATCCCCGGCGACATCTTCAAAACCTCAGGCGGCTACAGTATGTTCTGGCTGATCGTGCTCTACTTCATCGGCGCGTATTTTAAGCTCACTGAAAACGAGCGAAAGCACGGAAAGCTCTGGTGCCTTGCCGGATTTTTAATCAGCGTTCTCATTGTCTGGGCCTATAAATTCCTTCCTCTCGGGCATGATTTCAACGGAAACCTGTTTGTCGGCTACTACTCGCCGTTCATACTATCCTCGGCGGTCTTCCTCTTCCTGTTTTGTTCGAAGCTGAAAATAACCGGCAAGGTCCCGAAGGCGCTGATAAAAGCCCTCGCCCCCGCCTCCTTCGGAGTTTACCTGATACATACGAACCCGCTAATCTGGGAATCGCTTTTAAAGAATAGGTTTGTAAGCTACGCCGCGAGCAGCACGCCAAAACTCGTGCTTCTTGTGCTTGTAACCGCCGCCGTGATCTATCTTGCCTGCTCGATTATTGATCTCATAAGAATAGGGCTGTTTAAGGCATTAAAAATTAACAAGCTGGCCGATTCGCTTGAGAAATGGTTCGGAAGCGTTTTGAACAGGTATATGTTCAAGGACAGGGAGTCTGCATATAGAAGTTAAATTTTGCAACCGTGACCGCCTTGCGAGGCGACCACGGTTGCAAATTCATCGAGCCATTTTTGTTAAATTTACCGTATCCGATTGCAAAATGAAAAGGTATTTGCTATAATGAGGCTCGGGAATGAGGTTCTCCCAAGGCGTGAGCCTGAATGCTTTTTCGCTGATGACTTCT
>JAJUHS010000071.1 GCA_029267755.1 Clostridiales bacterium | reverse complement strand
CTGTTTCCGCCGCCTTTCTTTGTCGCCCCGGAAAACTAAATGCGCTAAACTCCAGGGGTACGGGGACAGAGTCCCCGTTTGCTCCGAAAATCTGCCGCTATGAAAGTACCTTTTTACACCACTTGACAAGACACTATCATTGGGACTATTTCGTTTTAATAAGCTTTTGGAAAACATTTTTTATATATTGAGGATCATTCATCTTATTCTGTACATAATTTGACCAATTTTCTTTTTCCAGTATATTGCTGAAATCTGGATACAACGATTCAATATCTGCTCTTTTTACTTGGTAAGACGCTCCTGAAAAATTAAAATCAATAACTTTTAGGTTGTTTATCAGTGCAAAAGCAGCCGTTGAATTATAAAGAAGAGAGCTTTTTACCTTTTCTTCTCCGATATTCCAAACTGTTTCTTTGTAATTTACTTCAAGTTCTAAGTTATCTGGGAACAATTCAAAGTTCATTTCAACGCTGCTCAGAGGAAGATTTCGAAAAAGTTCTGCGTCATTTGCAGCGTTTCCCATATACTCATTTTTATATTTAAGTATACTACTTATGTCATGTGTGGCCGGTTCCTGCTGGGCGGCAAGATATCTATCCCGCTCAGCCTTGTTATGTGGAATAACAATAAACTGTACGGCTGTAAAAAGAACAATTCCTATAACTAGTAAGCAAATAATAATCCTGTTTCTATTTTTCATTACTTTCACCTACCTCATATTTAGAGATCAGTCTTACCGGTATGCTTGCAATAATAGGGATAATAACAGTAAGCATTGGTACAAAATATGTAATGAGCAATACCGCAAGCGCATAGGGACCATCAAGGCTGATTTTTCTTGAAAACCATAGATTGCTTCCAAAGTGAAGTGCGGTTATTGCAAGCAGACATATAACTTCAAATATTGACCAAAAAATCCATATGATTTTCTTGGTTTTTTTATAATGAACAGCATTTATATATCTTGTTTCAACTATAAAGTTTTCATGTGCATGTCTTTTACTCAGAACAAGATAATATAATCCAACAGCCGCTACGCAAAGAAATAAAATCAAGTTGGCGGGAAATCCAATATGAAATATTATTAAGGGAATCGTCATAATCCATCCAATCAGAATGATTATGAGACTCCGTTGCACAAATTCCAGCTTCATCTGATTGTAATAAACCTTTATGTTTCCATCAATCAGAAAATCCACACTGGTTATACTCTCTTTTGCTTTTTGAATTGCTTCTGATTCATTAAAGCCGGAAGAAACCAAGTCTGCCTTTTTCGCTTCAAGATTCCCCAATATCTCGGCCTTCAGTTCCTCAGTCTGAAGATCCTTTTTATATCCAGAAAACAATTCATCGACATACCTGCTTAG
Organism: Clostridiales bacterium; assembly: GCA_029267755.1. Lineage (GTDB taxonomy): Bacteria > Bacillota > Clostridia > Oscillospirales > Oscillospiraceae > DUPK01. The sequence goes on along the minus strand of JAJUHS010000071.1, from coordinate 8,978 downwards.
TTCACTCATTCTCCACACCTCCATCAAGTAACCTATCGATCAATACCCGTGCGGTTTTCCACTGAGCCAAAGAACGATAATATGTTTGTTTCCCGGCCTCCGTGATTTTATAGTATTTTCTGCGACCACCACGGCTCTCATCTCCCCAGTATGACACAATCAACTTTCCCGTCTCCAGCCGCTTCAAGCTTGTATATAGGGACGGTTCCTTGAGTTCATACTCTCCGACACTTTTTTCGCTGATTGTTTTAATAATTTCATACCCATAATTGTCACCATCCAAAAGCACCCTCAGGATAATCGAGTCGATATGTCCACGTATCAGGTCACTGCTTATTATTTCTTCTGCCATGCAATCACCTCCATAATATTATTGTAATACATATTACTATTTGTGTCAAGGTAATTTGTGTGGCATATATATTCTTGCAGCAGTATCATCGCCGGGATATAATTGACCGAAAGGGGGTGCGGGCATTTTCTTGGGCTTAATCATGCTAAAAGGTGCTCAATTCCTGTCTTCAAACCTTGTAGCTTCAGCAGCCGCAACGTTTTTCGTATTAATATGATTATTTTAGTTACAGATGAGTTGCGGAATCTCGCCCGGTGGATTTTGCTCCAAATAGTTCAGCACACACTTTTTTAGATTCCTTAGCATCTCGTTCCGATTGCTCTTTTTATATATAAAGTAGAGATTTGTGCAGCCTTTCCAATCGGATATCTTAACAAACTTTATCCCTGGGTACTGGACTAGCGGGACATTCGTGGTACAGACAGCGACGGGACTGCGGGCGGCTAACCTGAAAATTGCGTCGTCCTGACCGCCAACATTCATCGTCTTTGGCTGGAAGCCGTTCTCGCTGGCCATCCTAGCATAGAAGCCGAGAGCTTTTTGCTCATGGATATCAAGCAGTTTCGGAAACGGAAGAGCAAAGGTGAAGTCCCGAAATTCATGGAACTTTGCCTCGGTTTTTCCAGGCAAATACTTTTCTGATATGCCAAGATACATATTTCTCTCGCTTCCAAGATAGATAATGTCCACATCGGAATTTTCGATTTGATCCTTGAAGTATTCTTCAATCTTTATTTCAGCTATCAGCACTATATACATGGCGTCAAGCTTTCCGGCGAGCAGTAGGTTCATCAAATCTCGTGCGACCATCTTTACCATATGTAACTCCACATTGGGATTGTTGAGAAGAAATGACGTGTTTATCTCCTGTTCTATTATGTTGCCATATCTTTGGAGCTCTCCAATACGTATTACATTACTATAGCTGTTTTTGAACTGTTCCGTCAGTTCGAGCAGATAGTGATAATCGTTGTTTATTCTGTGCATGGCGTTTATAAGAACCTTACCCTCTGGGGTAAGCAGCAGTTCGCTGGATTTTTTGCTACGGATAAAGAGTTTTATACCCAACTCTTTCTCCACGTTTGAAACGTATTTTGTTATGGCCGAGGGAGAATAAGAAAGACTGTAAGCGGCATCATAAAAACTTTTGAAGTTTGTAAGTTCGCATATCACTTCCAACTCTTTTAAGTTCATTGGCGATTCCCTCCAATCATCACTTTATACTTTATATCACGAAAATTATATGTTGAAAATCTATTGCGTTAATATCAGTATTATTTTAAGCAACTGCCGTCAAATACGTCAACAAAGCTGTCCAACATGTATTATATTCTGCATTAATTTCCAATTTGGAAAGTTATTGTTAAATTTAGATTTTTATTCATGTTTTTCCCTTAATATAATTACAATAACAACCTTAGAGGAGGATGATATATGGATGGTATCACCAAGATGCAGGAAAATCACATCGACTACGATGCCGTAAACAGCGTGAACTGTCTGACCGACCGGGTGAAAATGCTAATCAAGGCCCGTGTTGAATCAACTGAGCATATCTGTAGCGAGAGAAGCAGACTGGCGACCGAGTCATGGAAGGAGACCGAGGGTGAGAATCTTGATATCCGTCGCGCAAAGCTGTTTCGCCGTGTTATGGAGGGCAATCCGATAGTCATTCGGGAAGGTGAGCTTATTGTAGGTTCTCAGACCCAATATATACTCGGTGCCTCACCCAGCGTAGATTATAACCCCGCAATTGCTCTGGAAAATATAAAAATTGAGGACAAGACCTCCGGAGATAGCTCCGTACATAACGTGATTCTCACCGAGGAGGACCGCCAAAGCCTGACGGAGGACTGTAAATACTGGTCTGGGCGCTCGGTTGGCGACGCGGTGCTCCGTGAGTCACGGGAAAGATTCCCCTGGCTTAAGGACTGGGAGGAGTCGGGACTCGTGAACGCCCAAAAGGCGGGCAACCCGCCGGGAGCTAAGAACGTAGATTACGGCAAGGCAATCAGGGTCGGGCTTGAGGGCATAATTGCCGAGGCCAAGGCCGAGCGGGAAAAACTTGAGTACGCAGAGCATCCAGCAGAGGACTACCGGAAGGACAATTTTCTCAAGGCCGTCATAATTGCTTTGGAGGGAGCCATAATCTACGCCCGCAGGTATTCAAAGCTGGCGAAGGAAATGGCCGAAAAGGAGCGCAATCCCATTCGGAAGGCGGAGTTGGAGAAGATTTCCGAAGTCTGTTGGAACGTGCCTGCAAAGCCGGCCCGCAATTTTCACGAGGCTGTTCAGAGCTTCTGGTTCATTCATCTCTGCACAAACCTGGAAAGCGCCTTCCTTGCCGAAGCCCCCAGCCGCATTGACCAGTATCTGTATCCCATGTATAAGAAGGACGTCATCGTAGAGAGGAATCTGTCTCGCCAAGACGCTGCCGAGCTGTTAGCCTGCGTTTTCGTAAAGCTCAACGAAATGACCGCCGTCAAACCCTCTTATGACAAGAAAAACATACCCGGCACCCAACTCCAGGCCACCACAATCTGCGGCGTTGACCGGGATGGCCGCGATGCCTCAAACGAACTCAGTTACATGATGTTGGAGGTGCTGGCCCAGGTGAATATGCCCCAGCCTCCGATCTATGTCCGCTATCATGCCAAGATAAACCGCGAGGTCTGGATGAAAGCCCTGGAAATCAACGTACGCCGCGGCGATGGTAACCCCGCCTTCATGAATGACAGCAGTCGCATACAAAGTTTCCTAGACCATGGCATTCCGCTGGAGGACGCCCGAGATTGGGCGGCTATCGGCTGCGCTGGCTCTATCATTCCCGGTCGAGCCACTCACGGCGGTTCTCTCGGTATAAATTATATAAACCTTGCCAAGATTTTTGAATACGTTTTGAACGACGGTAAGGATCCTCGTACCGGAAAGCAGATCGGCATACATACCGGGGATCCGCTGACCTTTACTTCCATTGATCAGTTTATTGAAGCGTTCAAAAAGCAATTCGACTATTTGATTTCAATCATGGCAAAGATGGCCCGCATCACCACCTACATAGACGTATCGAATTACCACACGCCATTTTTGTCTGCGCTTCAAAGCGACTGCATCAAAAAGGGAATGGATGCCCGTGCGGGCGGTGTGCGCTACCCGCAGTTCCTCTACCACATTGCAGATCGCGGTCTGCAAAATGTAGCCGACTCTCTGGCCGCCATTAAAAAGCTGGTATTTGACGATAAAAAGCTTACGATGAAACAGGTGTTGGAGGCCGTTTCCGCAAACTTTGAAGGATATGAAGTTATTCGCCATATGCTGAGAAGCGCTCCCAAGTACGGCAACGACGACGACTATGTGGACAGGATTTTTGATGACCTATCCCTTTGGTTGAGCCGCCGTATAGACAGCGAACTAAATCCTTTTGGAGGCAGGTTGTGGGCTGGCCGTAGCGGCGCAGTAGCTCATGTAACCTTTGGGCGTGTCACTGGTGCCCTTCCCGACGGGCACAAATCCGGTGAACCGTTGGCCGACGGATTCCTCTCTCCGCAGCAGGGCATGGATACTCACGGTCCTACAGCAGCGTTTAATTCAGCTTCCAAGGTAATGCACATGGAGAATTCAAATGCAGCACTGATGAACATGAAATTTGAACGCAAGCTGTTCAATAATAAGACAAACTTGGCGAAGCTGTCTGCAATGATTGAAAACTACTTTCAGCGCGGCGGTTTTCATATCCAGATAAATATTCTGGACCGCGAGACTTTGGAGAAAGCTCAGGAAAGGCCCTGGGAGTACACCAATCTAATGGTTCGGGTGGCAGGCTACAGCGCCTTTTTCGTAGATCTGCCCAGGAATGTTCAGAACGAAATAATGTCTCGGACAAATGAGGTGATATAGCTCATGGCTGAAGTTCTCGGCCAAGTATTCAATATCCAGCGCTTCAGCACTGATGATGGTCCGGGAATACGGACCACGGTTTTTATGAAAGGCTGCCCATTACGCTGTATCTGGTGCGCAAATCCTGAGTCGCAGGCGGCTAAACCGCAGCTTGTACGAAGGCAATCTGCATGTATAGGTTGCGGGCGCTGCTACTCAGTCTGCCCCATCGGCGCAATAGACGCGCAGCTTGCCCTCAACAGGGATCGCTGCAACGCCTGTGAGGAGTGCGTCTCCGCCTGTCCCTCCGGCGCTCTGAGCTTCTACGGAGACACACGGAGCGTGGACGAGGTCTTTGAAACCGTTTTGCAAGATGTTGGTTACTACGCCAATTCTGGTGGAGGGCTCACAGTTTCCGGCGGCGAGCCGATGCAGCAGCCGGACTTCGTAGAGGCTTTGCTTCAGCGGGCTTGCGGTGCAGGAATTCATACCGCGCTGGACACCTGCGGTTACTGCGACACTGCGTTTTTTGAGCGTGTGCTTCCGCTGACCGGGCTTTTTCTCTTTGATTTGAAGCTTATTGACCCGGAAAAGCACCGTGAATACACAGGCGTCGACAACGCCATTATTCTGAAAAACGCCGCGTGGCTTGCAAAAAACGGCGCCGCGATGCGTATACGCATACCTCTTATTCCGGGGATAAACGACTCAAGTGAGAATCTTAGCTCGACAGCTCGTTTTATTGTCGGGCTCGGCCGTAGGCTCCATGTGGACCTGCTGCCGTACCACAACTATGGTGAAAACAAATACAAGATGCTGGATATGCCGTATCCGCTGTCTGGTATAGCGCGTTCCGACGAGCAGCACAATACAAGATGCCGGGAAATTTTTGAGAGCTTCGGTCTTGAATGCGAGATACACTGAGGTTCCGAGAAGCATTACCGGCTGGGGGCTTTTACGACATTATAGTATCAGGTAAAAATGCACCGAAAATCTAAAAAATGGTATTGAAAGGAGCTTTTGTATGTCAAGCAGCACACTCATCATCATGTGCCTAATAGGCATAGTCATCTCCATCGCCATAGGTTATAAGTGGGGCATCAACATGGGTGTCACGGCTATGGCCTTTGCCTACATAATTGGATGCTTCTTTATGAATTTGTCCGTCAAGGCTGTCGTTCTCCTGTGGCCTACCAGAGTATTTTTTCAGGTTATGGCCATCACACTGTTCTTCGGCTTCGGTATTGTCAACGGCACCATGCAGGCAGTCGCAAATCATCTGATCTATGCCTGCCGCAACCGTCCCTGGGCCATCACCTTTGCGCTGTTTTCCCTCGGTGTAATTCTCGGCATCATAGGCTGTGCGCCTCCTGTCTCGGGAGCCATCATGGCCGTGATGCTCTTCACCGTCGCCATTCCCTCCGGACTAAACCCGCTTCTGGGCTGTTTCCTCATGAACGCCAACAACGTCGGCTCCTTCGTACTTTGGGGTGCGTCAGGTTCAATAATAAGTTCCACAATAGCCGCAAATGGCTATGAAAACCAGGCAGCTGGCTTCACCTGGATTATTTTTGCAACAAGCCTCGCAGTTACGCTTATCCTTACCCTTATCCTTTTCTTCTTGTATAAAGGCTATAGAATGAAAGCTATATCCTTTGAAAAGCCTGAGCCCTTCACAGCTCTTCAGAAGAAAAACCTCGCCGTTATCGCCATCGTTGTCCTTATAGCGGTTATCCCCAGCGTGCTTAATATGTTTATCAAAACCGGTATTGTCGAAAAGCTTGCAAAGCTCGCCGACATTCAAATGCTGGCTATGATCGGTTTTGTCGTCTGCGCCCTCATGAAGCTGGCCGACAGCAAGGCAGTGGTCAAGGCTGTTCCGTGGAGCACTCTGCTGCTGCTCGGCGGTATTTCAACCCTGCTTAGCGTAGCCACCGAGGCCGGTGCCGTAAAGCTTATGTCCTATTGGTTATCCAACAGCATTCCAAGGCTGTTTCTGCCCGCCTTCTTCTGCCTGCTTGGCGGTTTCCTCAGCTGCTTCTCCGGCGGCATCACGGTCGTCTTCCCGATGCTGGCTCCTATGGTGGCGAGTATTGCCGCCGCCTCGAGTCTCAACCCCGTATTTTTGTTCTGCTCAGTCGTTTTTGGCGCCGGCTTCACCGCCGTATCCCCCTTCTCTACCGGCGGTGCAATATTCCTTGCCAACTGCCGCGATGAGGAAATGGCAAAAAAGCTGGTCGTCGGAGATTTAGGCATGGCAGCCTATGGAATGGTCGCCAGCATGGTACTGGTCACCATCATCAACGTTATATTCTAAGCGCCGTCTATAATTAGATAATTAATAAGGAGGATCTTTCATGAGCGAGAAAGTTTTAATCTTTGTAGGAGATACCGCGCCGAAGCGTCCCGATATGGACAGCATATTCTGCAAGACTGCTGACTATCTGAATAGCGCAGACCTTGTTTTCGGCCAGCTCGAGGCTGTTGTCTCCGAGGTTGGAGCTCCCGCCTGCCAGTCACGTCTGCCCCTCCGAATCTACCCGTCGGCCGGTCCCTGCCTGAAGAAGGCCGGCTTTGACGTAATGTCAAACGCCGGCAACCACGTTCTGGACTGGGGCTTCGACGGCTATTACCGTACCATGCAGGTTATGGCTGAGAGCGGCATAAAAATAGTTGGCGCAGGAGACAACATAGACGAGGCACGCAAGCCAGTTATCTCCGTGCTGGACGACGGCACCAGGGTTGGCTTCCTTGCCTATTGCTCAATACTTCCACAGGATTACTGGGCACTACCAGACCGCCCCGGCGCAAACCCCATGCGTGCCATAACCGCCGCTGTCCCCAACGAGCACGATCAGCCCGGTACCCCCGTTACTATTTACACCTGGCCGCATCCAAAGGATTTAAAGAACATGATAGAGGATATTGAGACTCTGCGTCCGAAGGTGGACATTCTTGTGGTTTCCCAGCATTGGGGTATACACTTCACGCCGGCCGTCATTGCCGACTACCAGCGTTATGTTGGCCACTTTGCTCTTGACGCCGGCGCAGACATAGTTGTCGGACATCACTCCCACATTCTGAAGGGTATTGAAGTCTATAAGGGCAAGGTACTTGCCTATAGCCTCGCCAACTTTGCTACCGAGGGCCCTGCAGCCTACTTTGAGGGCAAACGTGGTCTGCTAAACGATTCCCGCCACGACGATATCCGCAAGCTGAACGAAGACTTCAAAAAGAACCCCAAGCGTACCATGCCTTACGACTCCTGCAAAACCATTATGTTGAAAATGGTACTCAAAGACAAGAAAATCAAATCAGTTTCCTATTTGCCTGTATGGATAGATGACGACACCTTCATCCCGGAGATAATTACCGCAGATGATCCAAGGTTTGATGAGATTAATAAATACATGTACGATATTACTGTAAGTCAGGAAATTGAGCCCAACTTCACCGTCGAGGGCAACGAGGTAAAAGTAATTTAGCGCATATCAGAACCAAAGGGCACCAAGAAGTTGGTATCCCTAAGCATAAAGGAGCGGGCGATAATGAAGAGCGGAAAAAGACAGATCGGAATAATTGGTACTGGAATGATAGCCTCCAGCATGGCCACCCTCTGTGCTGGGCACGGCTTTCAGACTATAGTAATATCGAGAAGTGAAAAATCTACAAAGCGCTGCCTGGACGGTTTTGAGTCAAACTTTTCCATGATGGCAGAGCGTGGACTCGTCACTGACGCACAGGTTAATGTCTGCAGGAGCTACCTTACGGTCTCGAAGGACTACGCCAGCCTTTCAGGAGCCGAGGCAGTATTCGAGTGTATTGCGGAAGACCTGGAAGAGAAGCACAACGTGTATAGGCTTATAGAGGAATACTGCCCGGATGTCCGCGCCATCTGCTCGGTGAGTTCTTCCATCGTACCGGACAAATTGGCGGATGGTATGGAGAAATACGGCGACCGCATAGTAGTCACACACCCATTCAATCCAGCGCATATGGTGCCCTACTTTGAGCTGTGCGCCTCCGCACGCACCGCCCCGGGTGTCATGGATTATGTGATGGATTTGTTAAAAGAGCTGGACAGAAAACCTGTGATATTGAAAAAGCCAACGCCGGGATTTATAGGCAACAGGCTGCAGTTCGCGCTGCTGCGTGAGGCCCTTGCATTGGTAGAGGAGGGAATTGCGGATCCTCGTGACATAGACACCTGCCTGAAATACAGTTTCTGCCCGCGCTATACCTCCATCGGCATTTTTGAGCACTTCGATAACGGAGGCCTGGAACTCTGCGGCACAGTCTGCGGCAACCTGTTCCCGGTGCTCAGCGATATGAAGTCTATTCCGGACGTGCTTAAGCATAAAATTAACGAAGGTAAGCTTGGCCCCAGAACCGGAGAGGGCTTCTACGACTGGCGTGGGTTCGATATGGAAGCCTATCAAAAACGCGTGATGGAACCGTACTGGCGCTTCTGTAACTGGGATTTTCCTGAGAAATAGCAACAGATATAATTTCTATGGTGCTTACTTTTCGGGAACAGCCACGAGGCCATCATCGACGCCGAGGATTTCGACTATGTGTAGGCGGAGCTTGCCCGGCGAAAAGCGCTCGGCGGGTCCTATCGCGGGACTAGCTGTTTTTCGGCAAAGCTGGTCTGCGGGGATTGCGGCGGGTTTTACGGCTCAAAGGTCTGGCACTCGACAAGCAAATACCGCCGAACTATCTGGCAGTGCAACGGCAAATTCAAAAACGG
>JAJUHS010000058.1 GCA_029267755.1 Clostridiales bacterium | reverse complement strand
TATGTCAACTACCTTGTCTCAGGCAACCCGTTCCAATATACGATATACCAGTACGAGCACTGGGGCCAGAAGCTCGGCTTTTTCTTCAACACCGCATCTTACCAGATGAAATACGCTATTTCCAGCGTTCGGGAAGGCGAAATCTTCATGCTGCTCGGCCTATGGCTGCCGAACATAATTTTCATGTTTTCATCGCTCGTTATCATGTGTCTGGGCGCAAAGCGCCTTCGGCCCTCATATGTGGCATACTTCATTGCCTACTTCTCTATAGCCCTCGGTACGACCTGGCTGCTTTCGGGGCCGAGGTATCTCGCCTCGCTCTTCCCGCTTACCATGTCGTTGTCAAAGCTCGCTGAAAACCGAACCGCAGACCTGATTCTGACTTTGGTCCTGTTCATTGCATCACTGCTGTATATGTGGGCCTTTGTCGGCTGCTGGCAGGTGTATTGATCTCCAATAATCAGGGAGGCCTTTCCCTATCCGGGAAAGACCTCCCTGTATTTTTATTTTTTATTGCTATTTCAGCGCTTGAATCACAGCGCCGGCTTGCTCCTCGGTAAGAACCTTGTCCTTTGCCAGGCTCCTTACGGCGGCTTCGAACCTGAGCCGCATCGCCTCCTTCATCGAATCTCCTACTGCCTCAAAAATCTTATCTTCCATCTCCGGAGTAATCTTTCCCTCATCGATCAGCCTGTTCAGCGAGCTGCCCAGCCCCCTGGATCCCTCGTTTTCCACAGCCGTTGAAATATCGCTTTTCATCTGACCGGATATCGTTCCGTCGGCCTCAAGCCTGTTCAGGGCGCTTTCATATATACCTTTCATCCTCTGCCTGCGCTGAACCGCTACCGCTGCCTTTATAAAATCGGCCTGCTGCGGAGTAAGCGAGCCTTCCATAACAATGCTTTCTATGGCATCTCCGATTTTTCCTTTTCCCGATTTTAGAGCCTCCGAAACGGCATAGGCGACTCTGCTATTCTGTCCCGCCTTTATCGTTCCTTCAGCGGTCAGCTTGTTCAGCGCAGCTTTTAAATCCTTAAGCATTTCGTCGTTTAAAGCGTCTTCCACCGTCTCTATTATTGCTTTTTTCTGTTCGGAGCTTATGGTTCCGGCCGATACAAGCGGATCGAGCTTCGACTCGAAATAATCCGTACCCGGATCGGAAAACCGCCTTACCCTCTCCCTGAAATTGCAGTTTTCATAAGCTGCGTTCGCCGGCAACAGAGTAAATGCCGTTATCAGCGCGGCAATTGCGATTGTCCCGAATAATCTTAATTTTTTCATAGCGGCGTTCTCCTTTATACATACTCTGTGCTATTATTCGATTAGAAAAGATAAAATATTTGCAGTAAATAACAACTGAAAACGTCAATTTTTTCCTGAGTTTTTCAGACTAATTTAAGGATTCCGTTTTATTGTTTTTTTGCAAAGGGGGGTTCCCTATGAAAAAACGATTATTAACGGCAATCTTAGCGCTTTGCCTGCTTTTTTCCATTTCCGCCTGCGGCAGCTCGGCAAATAAAGCAGAAACTTCTTCAACAACCGGAACCAATAAAACCACCGCCGCATCTGCCACTTCAGCTATCGGTGCTCTCGCTGATAACGAAAAGGTTTACGGTAACACCTTCGGGCAGGGCAATATCATCGACGTCAAGGTTGAACTCAGCGATGAGGACTGGCAGGATATTAAGGACAACGCAAAAGCGGAAGAATACCACAGCGCCAACATTACTGTAAACGGAACGACGGTCAAAAACGTAGGCTTTAGGACCAAGGGCTTCAGCTCCCTGAACTCCATAGCGAACAGCGATAGCGACCGCTATGGCTTCAAGGTAAAAACGGACAAGTACGTTGACGGTCAGACGCTTAACGGTCTTGATATGTTCGTTCTCAACGCCTGCTACGCCGACCCTTCTTATATGCGTGAATACCTGACGTACGCCGCTAGCGCATATCTTGGCTGCGATACACCATTTGTTTCGTACTGCAGGCTCTATATAAACGGCGAGCTTTTCGGTTTTTATCTATGCGTAGAGGCTTACGAGGACAGCTTCACCGAGAGATACACCAATTCAAGCGACACCGTACTCTACAAGGCCGAGTCTGAAAAATGCACCCTGCTTTCAAGCGATGACGGCAGCGGCTTTGAGGTACAGTACGGCAAGGATGAAAACATGACGAACATCAAAAAACTTATAAGCGTTCTCAACAGCACAACAAGCGAAAATAAAGCGGAGCTGGAAAAGATTCTCGACGTCGACAGTGTGCTCAAAAATATTGCAGTCAATACCGTAATGGGCAACTACGACAGCTACAGCGGCTCGAAGGCGCACAACTACTACCTGATGTATTCAAACGGCAAGTTCTCTTATCTCGGCTGGGATTATAATATGTCCATCGGCGGCTTCATAGATAACGGCGGAAGCGTGACGGCCGATATCTCGTCTCCCGTTTACGGCGTTGACATCTCCCAGCGCCCTCTGATACAAAAGCTTCTCGCCATTGACGAGTATTATCAGCGTTACCTAGGTTATGTAAAATCTCTTGTGGAGTATTTCAGCGATTTTGAGGGAACGGTTTCAAAAATAGCAGATGTTATAAGAAACGAGGTCAAAAACGACCCGACAGCGTTCTATACCATAGAACAGTTTGAGGCCAACATAAGCAAAAGCGATACAGATCTGTCTGCAAAGACGCAGAGCGGCAGCTTTGGCGGAAAGGGCGGCGGAATGCAAATGCCCCAAAACGCGCAGGGTTTTGACAGATCTGCAGGCAGTTCGCCCCCTTCTATGCCGTCCTCGGAAGGTTCAAAAGCTGATACACAGGCGCCAAACGGCGTTCAGATGCCAAACGGCAGCCAGGGGCCGGGCGGTAACGGAGGTCAGATGCCAAACGACGGTCAGGGGCCGGGCGGTAACGGCGGCCAGGGGCCAAACGGCGGCGGTCAAAGGTTAAGCCCCGACGCTGTCTCCATCGTGGATTACATCACCCAGAGAATCGCGAATATCAAAACTCAGCTCAACAAGTAGTAAAAGCGCGCCCACCCGCAAATGGGTGGGCGCGCTTGCCTTATTATCTGTTCATTTTACAGTATAGGAAAGTCTATTCCTCTATTCCTTGTCTTGCAACAATGCCCCTGTCGAACGGATGCTTAATCTTTTTCATCTCGGTTACGTAATCGGCGCACTCTAGGAACAGCTCGCATGGCTCTCGTCCGGTCAGGACCAGTTCAAGCTCTGTCGGCTTATTCTTTAAAAGCTTTTCTATAAGCTCCCTGTCGATGGCGCCGAGATTATAGGCCGAAATAGCCTCATCAAGCACTAGCAGGTCGCACTGCCCCGAATCCACCATTTCAAGAGCCCTTTTCAGGTTTTCGTTATGTTCGCTGCGGCGGTTCTCCCTTTTTTCCTCGTTCATTGCCCGCCAGAAACCGCCGTCCGACTTGTTGCGAATAAGCGTAATATTCGGGATAAGCCCAAGGGTTTCGGCCTCCGAGGTCTCTCGGCCCTTCATAAGCTGAACAATCACAACCTTCATTCCAGCGCCCGCCGCGCGGAGCGAAAGGCCCAGGGCGGCTGTGGTCTTGCCCTTACCCTCGCCTGTGTAAATGTGAATAAGTCCCTCTCTCATACGCCCTCCTCAAGGATCCTGTAGATTCTCTTCATGTCAAGGTTCTCGCGCACCGCATCAGCGAGAATGTCATACTGCGCTTCCTTGTACTTTTTGATGTCAAAGACCTCTATGCTCTCCGAGCTGATGCCGCGCTTTTTACAGAGCGCGTCCACTATGCCTCTGCGGCAGTCCTCGGAATCGAAGAAGCCGTGGAGGTAGCAGCCGTACACGTTTCCGTTCTGGCAGCCGTCAATCTCACCGCTTTCAAGCCGAAGCAGCGGCCTTGCCCCTTCAAGAAGCGTAGTTTTGCCCATGTGTATCTCATAGCCCTCAACAGTTCTGTTCGAAAGTCCCTCGAGAGCTCCGCCTGTTTCAAGTACAGTACCGCTTATCTGCACGCGCCTTTTTTCGTCAAAAAACTCGGTGGCTGTCGGAAGAAGGCCCAGGCCGTCTATGCTTCCGCCGCCTTCTGTGCAGAGCGGATCATCTATCCTCCGACCTAGCATCTGATAGCCGCCGCATATTCCTACAAGTATGCAGCCGCCCGAAACGCGCTGCTTTATCGCTGCCTCAAGCCCGCTCTGGCGAAGCCAGCGCAGGTCTGAGATAGTATTCTTCGTTCCGGGAATGATTATCATATCGGGCTGTCCGAGTTCCTTCGGCTCTCTGATGTAGCGCACCGTGATGCCGTCAGTAGCCTCAAGCGCCGCGAAATCGGTAAAGTTTGATATTTTGGGGAGCCTTACAACCGCGACGTCCAAGATGCCGCCACTCCCGCTCCTTGTAAGGCGCTCGCTGAGGCTGTCCTCGTCGTCGATGTCCACCCTTATCATCGGCATAACGCCCAAAACCGGCTTATTGCAGATATCCTCAAGCATTTTCAGCCCCGGGCGGAGAATTTCTACATCGCCGCGGAACTTGTTGATAATAAGCCCCTTAATATAGTCCCGCTCCTCCTTTTCGAGCAGCTCGACAGTGCCGTAAAGCTGGGCGAAAACGCCGCCCCTGTCGATATCGCCCGCAAGAAGAACCGGCGAGCGGGCTATTCGTGCCATTCCCATGTTGACCATATCGGCGGAATTAATATTTATCTCGGCCGGGCTTCCGGCTCCCTCAAGCACTACTATGTCATACTTTGAAGCGAGAGTTTCATATGCCGAGGTGATTTCCGGGACAAGCCTTTCCTTCAGCTTATAGTAATCGGCGGCGCCCATGTTGCCGAGCACCTCGCCCCTGACGATAACCTGAGAACCCATATTTGTTACAGGCTTAAGCAGCACCGGGTTCATCAGGACGTCCGGCTCGATGCCGCAGGCCTCCGCCTGAACGACCTGGGCCCTCCCCATCTCAAGCCCGTCCTTGGTAATAAACGAATTAAGCGCCATGTTCTGCGATTTAAATGGCGCGACCGAGTATCCGTCCTGCTTGAAAACCCTGCAAAGTCCGGCCGTCAGCAGGCTTTTGCCCGCGTTCGACATTGTTCCCTGTATCATAATTGATTTTGCCATTTTAATGATCTCCTTGCCCAAAAGCATTTTATGCTCTCTTGTTTATATATTCCCTTGCCTTGTTGGCAAAACTTTCCGCAGCGCCTGGGGCCGAAGGAAGATACAAATGCGGGAAGCCCGCGTAAAGAGTACCCGTCGAATGGATGCAGTCCCAGCTTGCGTCCCTCGTCGCCTTTTTCGCAGCAAAACCGCCGCCGCAGTCGGTGCTGTCCCAGTAATGAAACTCATGAACCCTAAAGCATGCTCCCTCTCGGCCCAGAAGATTGTCCTTCTTTGCTGTTATAGTCAGGTACCCGAACCGAACGAGCCTGTCTGTCGGGAAGATGCCGGCCTTTATTACTCCCGCCATCTTGTGCTTTTTGCCCTCCTTATCGGTAAGGCTCTCGTTAAGGTACATGAAGCCGCCGCATTCGGCAACCGTCGGAAGCCCCGCCTCTATGCTGCTTTTTATGCTTTGCAGCATGGTTTTGTTTGCGGCAAGCCTTGCGGCATACAGCTCCGGATAGCCGCCGCAGAGCCAAAGCCCGCCGATGCCCAGCGGTAGCTCCTTATCATGGAGCGGGCTGAAGTATACTATCTCACAGCCGCTTTTTCGGAGAAGTGCTAAGTTTTCATCATACATGAAGCAGAATGCCTCGTCGCGGCTCACGGCGATGCGCACGTCCGCCGGCCTTTTATTCTTTGAAACCTCAACTCCGAGCGGCTCGGCCTTTGAGGCGAGAGCAAGTATGCCATCGATGTCGATTGTTTCCTCGGCCTGTCTGCCGAGCTTTTCGAGCATCGAGCTCAGGTTTTCAAGCTCGCCCGCGGTCACAAGCCCCAGATGCCTGCTCCCAATAGTAAATTCCGCAGACTCCGGCAGACAGCCGAGGGGTACGACGCCCTCCCGCTCCGCGACCTCCGCCATATCCTTATAGCGCCACTTCGGAAGGTGGTTGAAAATTACCCCCGTGATTCTGCTGTTTTGAACATACTTCTTATACCCCGATATAATTGCGCCTATTGAATTCGCTATTCCGTCACAGGCAACGACAAGAACAACCGGTGTATCCGTCATATCGGCAACAGTATATGTGCTCCCCTCCGGAGAGTTTTGTACTCCGTCGTAATAGCCCATTACGCCCTCTATGACCGAAATCTCGCTGTCCATTGATCCCTCGGCAAGAAGTGTCCGAAGCGCTTCCCCCTGAAGAAAAAATGGGTCGAGGTTGAAGGCCGGTATGCCCAGCACCTTTTTGTGGAACATCGGGTCGATATAGTCGGGACCGCACTTGAAGGAGGACACCGAAATTCCCCTTGCCTTAAGAGCGCTTAAAACAGCCAGCGTGACCGTAGTCTTTCCGCAGCCGCTGTTTGTTCCCGCAATAAGAATTCTGGACATAAACCTTACCCCCACCGCCCCGCCAAAAGCGGGGCAAATACCTCACATAATAAAAAAAGCAGTGATATACACTGCAGCTTTGCACAAAATGTGTTATATATCCTTCGGTGTACGCAAAGAGATATACTGATGGCAACCCGGCTTTAACGGTAACGCACTTGCGAGGGAATTTCACCCTTCTTCCCCATATAATCAATTTCGATTTTTCTGCGGTTATTATATCCCCCAGAGCACGGTTTGTCAAACAAAATACCCTGCTCAGAGGGCGGCCAGCGCTTTCTCTTGCGCCGGGTTTATAGAATTAATACGGCGGTTTCATTATTTTTTACCGTCATTCGGAATCTGTAGCATTTTTGCTTGATTATCCAAATCGGGTATATTATAATATATTATATTTTGTTAAGGGAGAGAAGGCAATGAAAAAGATTATTCCTGCAGTTCTGGCTCTTATTATGCTGATAGGCGTGGCAGGCTGCGGCAGCAAGGTTCCTGCCAACAAGGTCAATTCGCTTAATGACCTGCCCGGCAAAACAATAGGCGTTCAAGAGAGCACCACGGGCGATATTTACGCTACGGATGAATACGAGAAGCAGGGGTCAAAAATTGACCGTTACAGCAAGGGCAACGACGCGGTTCTCGCTCTTATTCAGGGTAAGGTCGACTGCGTTATAATCGACGAGGAACCCGCAAAATCCTTTGTAAACGCAAACAAGGGCAAACTCAAGATTCTTTCGGAGCCGTTCGTTGAGGAGCAGTACGCGATATGCGTAGCAAAAAATAACGCTATACTGACCGCCGAAATTAACAGTGCGCTCAAAAAACTTAAGGAAAACGGCACGCTTAAAAACATTGTCGACGGCTACATCAACGGAGGAAGCTACAAATACAAATCCCCCGACAACGTAAGCCGCACCAAGGGCGAACTCGTTATGGCAACCAACGCCTACTTCCCGCCATACGAATACTACAAGGACAACAAGGTTGTCGGAATCGACCCCGACATAGCGCTTGCGATTTGTGACATTCTCGGCTATTCGCTCAAAATCGAGGATACCGAATTCGGCTCCATCATCGCCGGAGTTCAGTCCGGAAAGTACAGCTTCGGCATGGCCGGCATGACCGTCACCGAGGACAGGCTAAAGAGCATCGACTTCACAGAATCATATGCGGCCTCGAAGCAGGTCATAATAGTACGCAGCAAGTAATATATTGGTTGCGGAACAAAGGGCGGCTGACATTTCATCATGCTCAGCCGCCCCTTTAGGTAATCTATGATTGCTTAGTAGTAAAGGAAAAACATTTATGAGTTTATTTGACGATATCAGAATAACATTTATCTCGACCTTCATTGAGGATGACCGCTGGAAATACCTTGCAGACGGCCTGTCTGTCACCATGCAGGTGACATTTTTTGCTGTGCTGCTGGGTATAGTGCTTGGCTTTATCGTCGCCATCATACGTTCCACAAATCAGAAAACCGGAAAGCTGAAAATTCTCAATCTTATTTGCAGGATATACATTACCGTGATACGCGGCACGCCCGTGGCAATCCAGCTGCTTATAATTTACTTTGTCGTTTTCGCTTCCTATAACATAAGTAAGGTATTCGTGGCAATTATCGCTTTTGGCTTTAATTCCGGGGCATATGTGGCTGAAATCGTTCGCGGCGGCATAATGTCCGTCGATTCCGGCCAGATGGAGGCCGGTCGCAGCCTCGGCTTTAATTATATACAGACAATGCGCCATATTATCATGCCTCAAGCCTTCAAAAACGTCCTTCCGGCCCTCGGCAACGAGTTTATCGTCCTGCTTAAGGAAACGTCTATTTCGAGCATGATAGCCCTTCAGGATCTCACCAGAGGCGGCGATATCATACGCGGTCTTACATTTCAGGCGTTTATGCCTCTTATTGCGGTCGCGCTTATTTATCTTCTGATTGTTATGATACTGTCCTACTTCGTAGATCGTCTTGAAAGGAGGCTGCGCAACAGTGACCACTGATACACTTATAAAAGTTGACGGCCTTAAAAAGCATTTCGGAGAACTTAAGGCTCTTGACGGCGTTTCTATAGATATAAAAAAGGGCGACGTCGCCGTCGTAATCGGCCCTTCGGGCAGCGGCAAATCGACCTTCCTTCGTTGTCTTAATTTGCTGGAGATTCCGACAGAGGGCTCAATATTCTTTGAGGGCACGGACATAACCGACCCGAAAACGAACATCAACCTTCACCGTCAGAAGATGGGCATGGTTTTCCAGCAGTTTAACCTCTTCCCTCACATGACCGTGCTGCAGAACATGACCCTCGCCCCTATAAAACTTTTAAAGCTTAGCAAGGAAGAGACAGAAATCAGAGCTATGGAGCTTTTAAAGCGAGTAGGACTGGCCGACAGAGCAGGTGCCTACCCCTCGCAGCTTTCCGGCGGCCAAAAGCAGCGCATAGCCATCGTGCGCTCCCTCTGCATGAACCCAGACGTAATGCTCTTTGACGAGCCGACCTCGGCACTCGACCCCGAAATGGTCGGCGAGGTGCTCGACGTTATGAAATCCCTCGCCCGTGACGGAATGACCATGGTCGTCGTTACGCACGAAATGGGCTTTGCCAAGGAAGTCGGCACCCGCGTCATTTTTATGGACGGCGGTACAATAATTGAGGAAAACACCCCGAATGAGCTTTTCTCTAACCCCAAAAGTGAAAGGCTGAAGAGTTTCCTTAAAAAGATTCTCTGATAAGGATTCTCCCCTCCGCGGTTTCGGAGGGGAGAACAATCTCAAACAGCCCAGGGTGGTTTTGCGACTAATTAGTTAACTAACGTCATATACGGTTTAAATTAGGAGAATTTCAATGGAATTAAAGGAACAAAAAAACACAATATTCAACCGCACTTTCATATCAGCGCTTATTTGCCAGATTTTTCTGTCGCTCTCAAGCTACATAGTTAATCCGCTGGTCTCGAGCTACGCAGCTTTTCTGGGTGCCGACGTACTGCTCGTAGGCCTGATGACAAGCCTTTACTTCGGCGTTGCTCTTGCGATGCGGCCTATATCCGGCCCCGCCGTAGTTATGGCGGATAAGCGCAAGCTGCTCATTTTCGCGTTTGCTCTCGGCACTATTGCAAACTTTTGCTACGGCACCTTCAGCAGCATACCGGCCTTTATTGCAATAAGGGCTGTTCAGGGCATACAATTCAGTATTTTAGGCGCTCTGCTTATGACTATCTCCGGCGACAGCCTTCCTAAGGAAAAGCTTGCGTCCGGCCTTGGCATTTTTGGTATCGCGGCCGCAATCTCAACTGCGATAGGGCCCTCGATAGGCTTGGCCGTAAGATCTTGGGGAACCGCGCGATTCGGCGAAGTGGGGGGCTACAAAGCGATATTCTACCTTGCCTCAATCCTTATGCTGCTTGCTCTGATACCTGCGTTCCTTATTAAGGTCCCCAAGTGCTCAAAGGAGGAAATCGCCTCCGCCGGTGTCTGGTACAAGAATATTATTGCGCCCGCCGCCATACCTCCGGCCGTTTGCTGCATGTTCTACAACATGGCCTACTCCCTTTACAGCGCATATATGGTTCCTTACTCCGCGCAGAAGGGCTTCTCGGGAATCTCGCTCTACTTTACAATACAAGCTTTGGTTATGATAGTATCCCGCCTGACGGCCGGAAGGATAATAGATAAGCGCGGGCCCTCCGCCGTCGTTTACCCGAGCGTGGCCTTTTTCGTTGTATCCCTTGTGCTTTTATGGGGCGCCAAGTCTATCGGTGTCGTGTACACCGCCGCAGTCTTTGCCGCTCTCGGTTATGGCACCGCTTATCCCGCGTTCCAGTCGCAGTGTCTACAGTGCGTTTCCCCTCTAAGGCGGGGAGTCGGAAGCAATACGAATTACATAGGCACAGACCTTGGGCTTTTTCTGGGCCCCATACTCGGCGGTTTTGTAATTAACGCCTTTATGGGAGCGGAAAATTCATATTCGATAATGTACCTTTTTGCGGTTATCCCCGTAATACTGGCATTGGCAACCTATATCATCTTCAAAAAATATGTCAACAAGAAGATAAAAGAAGTCGAGTGTTCTGGCTCCTGACGCCTGACGTCGTAATTTTAAATTGTGGCGATTTATTGCGATTGCCACAATTTTTATCTATTTAAGCGGTGTTTTGACACATTTCTTGACATACGGATATCATGCCTTTAAAATGAAATACATTAAATTGGGAAAATTAATTTTAATCTTATTTTAATTTTGCTCAAATTGTTCTTGAAGTCTTTTCTGTTAGTATAAAGTCACAACAGAAAAATTAGGAGGAAAATTAAAATGGCAACATTAGAACAGGTAGAAAAAATTCGTGAAAAGACCGGCGTAAGCTTTGAAGAAGCAAAAAACGCCCTGGACACTTGCGGGGGAGATATGCTGGAAGCCATCATACTTTTGGAAAAGCAGGGCAAGGTCAACCCTCCCGTAGGCGGAGGCTATTACAGCAGCGGCAATAACGGCGGAGCGGAAAAGGAAAAAAATACAGCCTCCGGCAATTCCTGCGAAAGACGCGGCGAGGGCTTCGGACAGCTTTTGAAAAGATTCGGACGCTTTTGCCTTAACGTGATAAAAAAGGGCAACAGCAACTATTTTGAGGCCTCGAAGGACGGCAAGGTGATTGTTTCCATACCTGTTACACTGCTTGTAATCGGCCTATTGTTCCTATTCTGGATTATTCTGCCCCTGCTGGTAATAGGCCTGTTTTTCGGCTACCATTACAGCTTTCACGGCAACGAGCTTGGCAGAGATTCGGTAAACAGGGTTATGTACAAAGCATCTGATGCCGCTGAAGATATCAAAAGATCTTTCAGCAGTGGGAAATAATACGTTAAAGGTCCGCCGGTGTTTATATGAGTGCTAAAATACTATTAATTGAAGATGAGGAAAAGCTGGCCCGCTTCGTAGAGCTCGAGCTTTGCTATGAGGGCTATTCCGTAACCAAGGCCTTTAATGGCAGGACCGGCCTTGACCTTGCATTATCCGGAGGCTTTGATCTTATACTTCTTGACATCATGCTTCCCGAGCTTAACGGAATGGAGGTGCTCCGGCGTCTGCGCCGCAGTTCCTCCTCCGTTCCCGTTTTAATGCTGACTGCCCGCGACAGCGTAACCGACAAGGTAGCTGGTCTCGATCTTGGTGCGGACGACTACATTACCAAGCCCTTTGCAATAGAGGAGCTGCTTGCCCGCATCAGGACCGCGCTCAGGAAAAGCGCGGCAGCCGTTCAGGACAGCGAGATATTGTCCGCTCTCAGCTTACGCCTCGACGCGAAGCGCCGTACCGTTAAGGTTGGGGACGAAGATGTCGAGCTTACGAAGCGCGAGTTCGACCTTCTGCATTATCTGCTTAAAAACAAGGGGCTCGTCGTCACGAGAGAGGATATTCTCGAAAATGTATGGGAATTCGATTTCGACGGGGGGACCAACGCCGTCGACGTATATGTG
>JAJUHS010000020.1 GCA_029267755.1 Clostridiales bacterium | reverse complement strand
TTGGCGCGAAATGAGCCATTCAGTAATACTTCAGTCTGTCGATATTCCCCTTGCCGACCCCCACTTTTGGACTTTAAGCGGCTCCGTCAGAGTCGGACAGCTTTGCAACGACTTCGGTATGACCTGGGGCTCGCATTCAAACAATCACTTTGACATTTCCCTTGCGATGTTTACGCATTGCGCCGCAGCGGTTCCGGGCGAAATAAATGCCATAGACACACACTGGATCTGGCAGGAGGGCTTGGAGCGCCTTACAAAAGAGCCGCTTCAGATAATCGACGGCTGCGTAGCGGTTCCCGAGAAGCCCGGTCTCGGCATCGAACCCGATATGGAGCAGATTCTGAAAGCGAACAAGCTATATCTTGAAAACTGCCTCGGTGCGCGCGACGATTCCATCGGCATGCAGTATTTAATACCGGGATGGAAGTTTGATTCAAAAAAACCATGTATGGTTAGATAATATTTAACTTTTGTTAAAAAATAGGAGGATAAAATATGAAAGTCGGTCTAATAGGCCTCGGAATTATGGGCAAGCCCATGGCAAAAAACCTGCTCAAGGCAGGTTATGACCTTAGTGTAAGTGACCTGAACAAAGCTGCGGTAGACGAACTTGTCGCCGCTGGAGCAAAAGCTGCCTCCAATGAGGATATCGGAAAAAACTGCGATGTCGTTCTGACAATGCTCCCAAACAGCCCTCAGGTAAAGGCCGTAATGCTCGGTGAAGGCGGAGTAGCAAATTATATGAAATCCGGCAGCTACTATATCGATATGTCGAGCATCAGCCCCATCGCTTCCAAAGAGATTTATGCCGTTCTTAAGGAAAAGGGAATTGAGATGCTTGACGCACCTGTATCCGGCGGCGAACCCAAGGCCATAGATGGCACGCTGGCTTTTATGGTCGGCGGGAAAAAAGAGGTATTCGATAAGTTCCAGCCCATGCTCAGCGCTATGGGTTCCTCCGTTGTTCTCTGCGGAGATGTCGGCGCAGGCAATACTACAAAGCTCGCAAACCAGGTTATTGTTGCTCTGAACATCGCGGCGGTATCCGAAGCCATGCTGCTTGCCAAGAAGGCCGGAGTTGACCCCCAGCTCGTCTTTGAGGCCATAAAAGGCGGACTTGCCGGAAGTACCGTCATGAATGCTAAGGTTCCGATGATCCTCGATCACAACTACAAGCCAGGCTTTAAGATTGACCTGCACATCAAGGATCTTAACAACGCCCTTGAAGCCGGCCACAGCGTAGGCTCTCCGCTGCCTCTGACCGCGGCTGTCATGGAGATGCTCCAAACGCTGCACGCCGACGGATGCGGGCAGGATGACCATAGTGCGATTGCCAAGTACTACGAAAAGGTAGGCGGCGCACAAATAGGCAAGTAAGCGAAAATGAGGTATAATTTAAACGGGAGGATGATTGCCTCCCGTTTAATGCTAATGCCGTTTTAAATAGTCTTTTATTTCTAAGGAGGTATCTATGGACATCCGTAAAGACGCAGACCGGATAATCGAATACGCTATAAAGGAAGTTCAGCCCTATGATGCCGTGAAAAGGGCTCTCGAAGGCGCTCATTTGGGCAGCGGACGTCTGATACTGGTCGCAGTAGGCAAGGCGGCATGGTCGATGGCTAAGGCGGCAAGCGTACAGCTTTCAGGAAAAATAGACGAGGGCATTGTGATCACAAAATACGACCATTCAAAAGGCGAACTTAAGAATATAACCATATTTGAAGCCGGTCATCCTGTCCCGGACGAAAATTCGTTCAAGGCCACCGAAGCCGCACTAAAGCTTACCGAAAACCTCCGTGAGAACGATACGGTCTTGTTTTTGCTTTCAGGCGGAGGCTCGGCTCTTTTTGAAAAGCCGCTTATTCCCGGGGACGAGCTTCAGGATATCACTAAACAACTGCTTGCCTGCGGTGCCGACATCGTTGAAATGAACACTATAAGGAAAAGGTTCTCCGCCGTTAAAGGCGGACGCTTCGCCCTTCACTGCCAGCCCGCAAAAGTTTTCACGATTGTGCTCTCCGATATAATCGGAGACCCGTTAGACATGATAGCCTCGGGGCCCGCTTATCCGGACAGCGCAACCAGCGCGGATGCGCTGAATATCGCAGAAAAATATAGTCTTAGGCTCTCCGAAAGAGCGAAAGCCTTACTTTCCGAAGAAACTCCGAAGAAGCTAGAGAACGTTACCACCCAAATTACCGGCAGCGTGAGGGAGCTTTGCCGCGCGGCGGAAAAGGCCTGCGTCTCGCTCGGCTACCTCCCTGTTATACTAACGGACAGCTTAAACTGTGAAGCGAGCGAGGCAGGAAGATTTTTAGCCTCCATAGCAAGGTATTATGCGGACACAAAGGAATCGCTAGCGTTCATTGCCGGCGGTGAAACAGTGGTCCATCTCAAAGGAAAGGGCAAGGGCGGAAGAAATCAGGAGCTCGCATTGGCAGCAGCAGAGGGGCTTAAGGGATTAAGCAGCACTGCAGTTTTTTCCTTCGGCTCGGACGGAACGGACGGCCCGACCGACGCTGCGGGCGGCTATGTCGACCAGAGCACATGTGAAAAGCTCTCGGCAATCGGGGTAGACGTAAATTCCATGCTCGGCAACAACGACGCTTATAATGCTCTTGCGCAGTCCGGCGGGCTTATTATAACGGGGGCGACCGGCACCAACGTAAACGACGCTTCCATACTGCTTATCAGAAGATAAAAAATAATAAAAAGAAGGTATATTATGGCGTTGCTTGAAACAACAGTAGAAAACGGAAGGCTGCGAGGACTCCCCGGAGGCAATCAGGCAGTAAGCGTATTCAGGGGCATTCCCTACGCCAAGCCGCCTGTCGGAGAACTAAGATGGCGCGAGCCGCAGCCTGCCGAAAATTGGGAGGGCGTAAGGGACGCGTTCGTTTTTGGAAACATCCCCATGCAGTTTCGCATAACCGACCCCTTTCAGAAAAAGGAGCTCTACCCCATTGATTTCCCTCGAAGCGAGGACTGCCTTTACCTTAACGTGTGGACTCCCGCAAAATCGGCAGATGAGCGCCTGCCGGTCGCATTCTGGATTTATGGCGGCGGCTTTAACAAAAGCTATGGACATAGGCTTGATTATGACGGAGAGGCCTTCGCAAAGCGCGGAGTTATACTTGTTACCTTTAATTACCGAGTGGGCATTTTCGGATGTTTAAGCCACAGGGAGCTTTCAGATGAGTCTGAGCGCCTTACAGGCGTACGCACTTCCGGAAATTATCTTTACCTTGACCAGCTCGCAGCTCTCAAATGGGTAAGGCGCAATATTACAGCCTTCGGCGGCGACCCGGACAACATCACGGTTTTTGGTCAGTCGGCGGGAGCGATGAGCACACAGACGCTGCTTTCCTCCCGCCTCACCGAGGGAGCTTTCAGCAGAGTAATCATGCAGAGCGGAGGCGGAGCCGGTTTTATTCAAAAATCAATGTCCGCCGCTCTTGCAGATGCCGAAAAATACGGTGAGGAATACCTCAAGAAGTTTGGCGTAAATTCTATAGAGCAGGCTCGCTCTCTTTCGGCAGAAGAACTTCTCGATTACTATTACCGCTATTCCTCCAACAAGGGCGTAACCCACCTTCCCACACCCGTTATCGACGGCTATCTGCTCGAAGGGAACTGCCTTGAACTGCTTAAAAAAGGCCGGGTTCGCGATATTCCCGTTATGATAGGCGCGAATTCCGATGACGACCACCCGAATATACCGCCTGACGCGACAGTCGAAAGCATACGCAAAAGCGCCGAGACAATATACGGAAAGCATACGGACGCTTATCTAAAAGTCTCGCACGGCGATAACGTCGAAGCTTACAGGGAGGCTGTCAGAAATAAGTGCAATATGGTTTCCGCATCTATTGCATGGTGCAGGCTCAAAAACGAGCTTTCGCACAAGCCTTCATACCTTTACTATTTTAACCAGCAAATCCCCGAGAGTGACCGAGGCACCTTTCACATTGCGGAGCTCCCTTATGTCTTTCAGACCCTTCAAAGACTCTGGAGGCCATATACCGGCGGTGATTATGAGCTCTCGAACCGCATGTGCGACTATTGGACAAATTTTGCAAAAACCGGTAATCCCAACGGCGCAGGGCTGCCCGAGTGGACGCCCTATACCGCTTCCTCCCCCCTTGCTATGGCGCTTAACGAAAATGGAGGTATGATGATGCCGCCAAGTGACGAGGTTTCGCGGTTTGATGAAGACTTTTTAATGGGAAAGCTCGACTAAAAATTTGATTTTGGAGAAATTGCAGCATATGGAATACAAAAGATTCGGCAGTTCGATTGTGGTGCGACTCGATATGGGTGATGAAATCCTTTCCGCCCTTTCGTCTATTAGCGAAAAGGAAAATATCCGCCTAGCCAAGGTTTCGGGAATTGGGGCTGTTAGCAAAGCGACTATTGGTGTTTTCAATACATACACTCATGATTACTTCAGCAGGACATTTACTGGTCCCCACGAAATTGCCTCGCTCTTGGGAAACATAGCCGACAAGGATGGAAAGCCATATTTGCATATACACATTTGTATCGGCAACGCCGAAACAAATGTGTGCCACAGCGGGCACTTAAACGAAGCTGTAATAAGCGCCACTGGCGAAATTATTATTGAGCTTTTGGAAGGCAGCGTCGGGCGCGAGTTTTCACCCTCTGCAGGACTGAATATTCTGAAATTTTAAAACAGCAAAGCGGCGCCGAAGGTATTTTCGGTGCCGCTAAAAATTTGTTTTTCAAGCTCTTGCTTCGAGCCAGGCAAGCGTATCCGCCATTACCTGCGGACCTACTGGACCTCCGTACAGCTTATGCTCCGCGCCTCCATAGATTTTCAGCATCTTGTCGCTTACTTTAATGCCCTTGAAAAACTCAAACGCTTCATCCATAGAGCCAGGCCTGTCAAGTTCAGCGTTTACTATAAGCACAGGATCGGAAAACCTTTTGTAATTATCCGCAAGCCAGTTCTTCCCCTTCTGTATCGCATAGTCGAGGCCAGGGGTAGTAACGGAATAATTGTCTGTTTGTTCAAGCTCGCCGATTGAAACTGTCTTGCTCAGGACTATAACTTCCATCGGGTTTTCCGGCCTCTCAGGAATTTCTCTGCTGCCTGCCGTGGCAAAAACAGAGAGAATAAAGCCGTCAGCCTTTCCAGGGTAAAGGCAGCCGAAAACCTCGGCGGCAAAGCAGCCCATGCTGTTGCCAAAAAGAAAGATTTTCTTCTCCGGGTTCTCTGCCTTAACAATTTCTATTATTGCATTGACATCAAATGCAATCTCACGGAAATCACTGTAGTATGCTCTTGGTCCCTCTGATTCGCCGTGACCTCTTTGGTCGTAAATATAAGTGGAATAACCCGCTTTATGAAGTTCTTCCGTTATATAAACGTACTGGGCTGTTTCGATTCTGGCGCCTCTGCCGTGGCTTATAACCACAACCGCTTTTGCGCCTTCGATTATGTCACGCCGCAGCCGCAGCTTGAGGCCGTCAAATGTTTTTACAAATTCCATGGTGCTTTTCATTAAAAACCTCTAACTAAAACAAATTACCTTCTTCGTTAAACCGCAAATATTCGAGCTCACTTTCAATCTCGAGACCGGGATATGAGCCTATTTCGCTGTAATAGGCTTCGGACAGCATAATATGCTCAATGTGCAGGCTGTTTGGTATCCTTACTATTCGGACCTTGTCACGTTCGATCCCAACGCAGGTTCTGATGCAAAGCTGTATCGCTTCCCGATCGTTTGCCACGATGCACGGGATTCTGGCTGATTCAAGCACGGTGCTTGTAATGCAGTTGGGATACATTTTCTCAAGATCAAGTTTCTCAAACAGACGTTTTGTAATAACGCTGCTGAGTCCAATTCCAAGTCCGTTCCCATGTGATGAATCACTTAGATCAAGCATAGCCGTTCTTTGAACCTTAACCCCGCCCGAAGCATATGGGGTTGAAAAAGTGCCCGTAATATTCGGATCCACTCCCGTACCGCTGTAATTCTTGCCAATCTCATCGACTATAAGAACATCACACTCTCCTACGATGATTTTGGGCATGTTTGCAAAGGCTTCCTGCAGCAAAACCGGTTCGATATGTGCAATGTCGTTTTTATGGACGCCAACTATTTTGCTGGTTTCATCATAAGCGTTTTCAATACAGGGAACCGCAAACAAGATCGGAGCGTTTTGCAGAATGACATTTCCTATGCGCTCAATATTTCGCGCAATATTCTGCATGCCTTGAGAATGAACCTGCTCCGCACCGACCTGTTTTCCCAGCCCGACCGCCATCATTTTCATAATTCCGCTTTCGTATTTTCCTCTGAAAGCGTTATGCGGTTTTATTCGGCATGAAACAATAATGCCATCCGATTCAGCAGCATTTTTATCGATTACAACACTTAGCCCGTTCTCTGTGCGGCCAATTTCTTTGACTTCCATAGAGGACTTTATCGGGCATTTCAGATAGTCCTCGGTAATGCCGTAATCAGCAAGAACTTCAAGCTGTCCTTCAGCGGTTGCTCCTCCGTGGCTGCCCATGGCAGGGACTACAAACGGCAGAGCGCCTCTGGATACCACAAAGTCGACAATTGATTTCGTAATAATGGCTACATTAGCCACCCCTCTGCTTCCTGCTGTTATTGCGATGCGCATTCCGGGCCTAATTTGTTCAGAAAGTTCACTTTTCGAAAGCTCTTGCATAACCGCTTGCGGTATATGTTCCGGCTTTATAACAGGTCGCGGAAAACTCTGACGCACTTTAAACATCCTTGGAATTGCGACATCTTTCAGCAAGGCTGAGACCGCCCCGTCGTTTCTGATTATCACTCAAAAGCACTCCTTTTAGCTGCAAGTTTTATATTGTTTATCAAGTTATCGGAGCGGGGTTGAATACGCAAAGGTCATTATAAAAACCGTATTCCTCGGAATATGTTTTTTTCTTTCCTTCGGCAATGTCGAGTATAAGATTAAACAGCTCTGTGCCCGCCTCGGAAATGGTTTTTTCACCTGTCGCAACAACTCCGGCGTTGAAATCTATTAGGTCAAACCATTGCTTTTTCATTTCATTTCTGCTGCAAACCTTTATGACGGGCAAGGCTTCAAGACCGTAAGGCGTCCCTCGGCCTGTCATAAAAACCTGCAATCCGATTCCGCTGGCAAGCTGCGAAGTGCCGCATACAAAATCGCTCGCAGGAGTCGCCGCATAAATAAGACCTCTTTTTGTCGGACGCTCGCCGGGGCTTAAAACCTCCTCGATGGGCGCGCGGCCTGATTTTGCGATTGAGCCCATAGCCTTTTCGACAATGTTAGAAAGGCCGCCCTTTTTATTACCCGGAGTGGGATTTGCGTCCCGGCCGACCCCGGCGGCTTTAAGGTAATCGTCGTACCAACGCATTTCCTCGGCAAGGCGCATGCAGGTTTCCTTGTCTCTTGTTCGAGCAGCAAGATACTGTACGCCGTCGCGCACTTCTGTAACTTCGCTGAAAAGAACTGTCGCGCCGCCTCTTACAAGCATGTCCGAGGCGTAGCCCGCCGATGGGTTTGCCGTCAGGCCGCTGAAAGCGTCGCTTCCGCCGCACTGAAGTCCGATAATAAGCTCTGATAAAGGGAGCGGCTCCCTTTTTCGGGCGTTAAGCCGCCTAAGCTTATTCTCTGCCATATCCAGTATAGCTTTCATCATGATATCATGCCCTGAAAAATCCTGAAGCGTCAGTACGTTTTCAGGCGTTATTTCCTCGGGGGAGAGCAGCATGTCATAGGTAAGCTTTTCACAGCCTAGCCCGATGAGCATTATTTCTCCGCCGAAATTGGGGTGGCGTATAAGGTTTTTTATTATGCGAATCGGAACCTTTGCCTCAGGAGCGTTTATTGCGACGCCGCATCCATAGGTGTGGTTTACGGCAATAACATTCTCTACGTTCGGGTACTTTGGCAGAAGCTCACTGCGTATGCGTTTTATTGCCGCATTTATGACGCCGGCGGTGCACTGCACAGTAGTTGAAATTGCAAGAATATTTCGCGTTCCGGCAAATCCCTGCGCGTTTTTGTAACCCATCCATGTTGTACGCGGAGGATATGGCAGGTCTTCAGCGGGGACTAAATCCGTGCCCCATTTGAGATTGTCAAGCTCGGGGCTTGGGGGGAGAATTATCATGTTTTCGTTGATCCAACTGCCCTTTGGGATAAAATCCTTTGCATAGCCGAGTACGGTTCCATAACGGACGATGCTGTCGCCCGCGGCTATGTCGGTCAGGGCAATTTTATGTGCCTGAGGAATAGTGCTTCTGGTGAAGATACCGCTCAAAACTTCGGTGTTTTCAGCAATATCCATAAGCGCGACCGCGACATTGTCTGCATTATTTACTTTTATCAATAGCCTTGAATATTCAGTCATATTGTTGCATCCTTATAATTCTTTAATATTGTAATTAATGTCCATTGAACAAATGAAAAATGCAACTGCCATGCGGCTTACATGGCAGTTTTCATTTGTTCAGCAGCCATTAATTATAATTATTTTATTATAGAAATCATTAATTAACAATTTCGAAAAAACTATATATTTGTTAATCAAAACCTATAGCCTCTCGAAGCTGTAGCCTTTTGTCTTCATGGACGCTACTTTACGCCATAAACCAAAATGCCGTTATAATAGTTGCCTTCGGTAATTCTTTACATATTATAGTATATAAAAAGGAGGTGGCGTTTAAAATGACGCAACCGAGCAAAACTAATGGCGCAATCATCTTAACGCCACTTCAGGAGCGGGAATTTAATACTGCTATTAAAGTTGGCCTCTATAAAGAGCTACATAAAAAGGGTCTTTTGTCAGATGCGCAGCTCACGAAGCTTATTTTGATGCAAAACAAGTAGTAACTCTGCCTATCTCCGATACTGATGAATATAATCAGTATCGGAGATTTTCATTGGGAGGGGCTTTTTTGAAGGATAAGCTTCGCGTGGCTGCTTATTGCCGCGTCAGCACGGATAAGGACGACCAGGTAAATTCGCTTACAAGTCAGATAAAATACTTTACCGAGTACATAAACAGTCAAGACGGCTGGACAATGTGCGAAGTTTATTACGACGAGGGAATCAGCGGCACTTCCATAAAAAAGCGGGCCGGGTTTAACCAAATGATAATCGATGCTGAAGCCCATAAAATGGACTTAATTCTCACCAAAGAGGTTAGCCGTTTTGCTAGGAATACAGTTGACACTCTCTCATATACCAGACGTTTAAAAGAACTCGGTATTGGCGTTTTATTTATGACCGATAACATTGATACCCGGGATAAGGATGGGGAACTGCGTCTTACCATTATGGCAAGCATCGCTCAGGAAGAAAGCCGTAAAACCTCGGAACGAGTCAAGTGGGGACAGAAAAGACGCATGGAGCAGGGTGTCGTTTTTGGCAGAGATATGCTTGGCTACACTGTAAAAAACGGCCGGCTCATTATCAGACCTGATGAGGCTGAAACGGTAAGGATGATATTTAATAAATTTTTGATTGAAGGGAAGGGAACCCATGTAATAGCAAGAGAACTAAGAGAAGCCGGAATTCCCCCAAAGCACGCCAAAGAATGGTCGAACACGGTTATTCTTCGAATCCTTAAAAACGAAAAATACGCGGGTGACTTATGTCAAAAGAAAACCTTTACCCCCGACTTTCTTACCCATACTAAAAAGTATAACCGTGGCCACGAGGAGATGGTGTATTTGAAAGACCATCATGAACCTATTATTGACCGTGAAATATGGGATAGAACTCAAGCCGAGCTTGGACGCCGCTCCCCTTCCGCCGAGCAAAAAATAAAGCATTCAAACCGCTATTGGTGCAGCGGTAAGATTATTTGCGGCGAGTGCGGACAACGCTTTGTAAGCCGGACAAAAAATCTAAAGAACGGCGAGGTATATAAGGCCTGGCGTTGTTATGCTCTAGCGACTCACGGGCAAAAGAAAACAGATATCTGGGGAAACGAAATCGGCTGCGACAGCAGCTCAATTAACGACCGGGTTCTTATCGAATGTGTTTCAAAAGTGCTGAAAGAGATACAAGGTAAGAAAGATACTATTATTAAAGAGATGATGCAGGAAATAAAGGCAGTTCAGGATTTGGATACCAAGATTGATACCGCCCCCCTCTACTCTAAAATTGAAAGCATGAACGATAAGAAGCGCCGGGCGATAGATTTGGTCCTTGATGGTACAATCAGCAAAGAGGATTTGAAAAGTCAGATTGAATTCTATGACAGCGAAATACTAAATTTGACCACACAAATTGCTGACGCTGAAAACATCAATTCAATTCGTCAGCACCAGATTCAAGACATTCAATCGTACATTTCTGAAATAAACAGGATGCTCGACTTTGATTCAGAAAACACTCTCATGTACCGTGAAATGGTTGACCGAATTGTAATCAACAAAGGCAACATAATTACTGTATATTTGACCTGTGTTCCCTTCGGCGTAAGGCTGCATTACGGTACCTCGGGAAAAATGGAGAGCTTTTCTGTAAGCTTTGATGAAATTGAAATAATTAATAAATGATACCCTTTAAAAGCGTTGTTCGGTGACAAATATTACAAATATATTTATCGGTATTAATATAAGTTGACAATAAGCTTAGAATCCCATATACTGCAAGAATATAGAGTATAGGGAGATTGCAATGCAAAATACCGGAGTATCAATTTTTGAAAAAGCGCCGATTCCAAAAGCTGTATTTAAAAGCACAATTCCATCCATCGTAAGCATGCTAATGGTGTTGGTTTATAACCTTGCAGATACTTTTTTTATCGGACAAACACACAATCCGTTAATGGTAGCCTCCGTTTCCATTGCGACGCCGGTCTTTATGCTTCTAATGGCAATAGGATTGCTATTCGGCATTGGCGGTACGTCGGTGATATCCCGCGCACTTGGCGCAGGCAGGAAGGACTATGTAAAAAACGTCTCCTCCTTCTGTTTTTGGGCAGGCACCGGAGTCGGCGTCTTAGTAATGATTATCATATTAGTATTTATGGACAACATTCTTGCCCTAATAGGAACGAGTTCAGATACCATTGAATATGCCCGCAGCTACTTATCTATCGTTACAATGGGCGCCGTGTTTGTAATCTTTTCATCCTGCTTCAGCAATGTTATCAGAGCCGAGGGAAAAGCAAAAGAGGCCATGTTTGGCATGCTTTTGGGAAACATTCTTAATTGCATTCTAGACCCAATTTTCATACTTTGGCTTGATATGGGTGTTGCGGGTGCCGCCTGGGCAACTCTCATAGGTAACGTAGTCGGAGCTTTGTATTATGCTTTATATATTCTCCTCAGAAAATCCATTTTATCAATCAACATCAAACATTTTAAAGCTGGAGACAAAATTTGTTCAGGGGTCTTGAGCATAGGTCTGCCCGCCTCCTTGGGCAGCATGCTTATGAGCTTTTCCAGCATTGTGGAAAACAATCTGATATCGGGTTACGATGACCTAGCTATAGCCGGAATGGGCGTTGCAATAAAGGTTATTCTTGTTACAGTTTTATTGGTAATAGGACTCGGTCAGGGAGTACAGCCGCTTCTGGGATACAACTACGGAGCGAAAAACTGGGAGAGATTTAACGGGATTTTTAAGTTTTCTATTATATATGCAACTATTGTCAGCGTTTTTCTCACCCTCGTATCCTTATTATGCTCAAGCGCAATCGTTAGCGCTTTTTTACAGGACCAGCGAGCTTTCGATTATGGGCTTAGTTTTTCACGCATTATAATTCTTTCCGGACCCTGTTTGGGTATCCTTTTTGTATGTATAAACGCCCTTCAGGCTATGGGCGCCGCTTTGCCTTCAATGATTCTGTCAATCAGCCGACAAGGGTTGTTTTTTATTCCGATAGTGCTTATATTAAATGCGATTGCCGGTTTGAACGGCATTGTCTGGGCTCAGCCGGTTACCGATATTCTTGCCGCTTCACTCGCCCTGCTGTTGTATCTCATGACAAAAAGACGACTGCAGAAACAAACGCTGATATCCATGCAAACAGATAAGCTTGATGACAAGCTTCTGCAAACTGACGCTCAATAGTTTTAGTATGCAATGTCCATAACGACATAGGCACTGAAGAGCTTGCGCACCTTGAAATGATAGGAACCATGGTCAGGCAGCTTATAAATGGGGCCAGCCTTGAGGAAATCGAGTCCGGCGGCCTGTCGCAATATTACGCGGACCACGATAAGGCCGTTTATCCCATCAGCGCGTCAGGCGTCCCCTTTTCCGCCGCCTCCATCCAGTCCAAGGGGGATCCCAGGGCCGACCTTTACGAGGACATGGCCGCCGAGCAAAAGGCGCGTGCAACATACGAGTATCTTATACAAATGGCAGACGATCCCGATGTTATAGACCCCCTTAGATTCCTGCGTGAAAGAGAAGTCGTACACTTCCAGCGCTTCGGAGAGGCTCTGCGGTACGTCGACGATTACCTCGACAGTAAAAGAGTCTTTACCATGCCAAATCAGAAACAAGGCTAACTCCTGACAGCTTAATAGGAAAACAGGCTGATATGAATCGGCCTGTTTTTTCAGTATTATTGAAAGCAATTGCTAAAATGAATACTCGATTAAAAGAAACAAATATAAAAGCAAACCAAAACTCCGCGATTAGCCAGGCAATCGCACAAAATCTGATCAGCCGATAAAAGCCTCCTTTCGAAGACTCCTACCGGCTGATAACGGCCCTGGTTTGCCGATTACTCGTAACAGAATCAGTTTAAGAACCATATATTAGCATAGGGAAAGACTTTTGCCCTGTGCTTATCACTTTTTTCGGAGGCAATAATTATAGAACAGATTTCACTCAACCAACTGCCAATCGGCAAAAAATCCATAGTAACATCGCTGTCATTCGACGGCGCGGCAAGAAGACGCATGCTTGACCTCGGCATTATAGACGGCACCGAAATTGAGCCCCTCTACGAAAGTCCTTTTGGAAGCCCTGTGGCCTATCTAATAAGAGGAGCCGTCATAGCGCTTCGGCCCGATGTGTCCGAAAAGATTATGGTATCAGCGATATAGGCATAAAGGACGGCAGCAGGCAGGTATGCATACATAAAGTACATGTATTTGGAAAAGAAATCCCGCTTTGCCGTCGTCTTCTGTATATTTTCGGGAGGATATAAATGGGTTTAACAGGCTCATCCACAGGGGCAAGGATTTTAAACTCCGGCCTGCATATTGAAAAGGAAACCGAGCAGGATAAGGTAATCGCGCTCGCGGGAAACCCGAACGTAGGCAAAAGCACTGTTTTCAACAGTCTGACCGGGCTCAGGCAGCATACCGGCAACTGGCCGGGGAAAACAGTAACTAACGTTCAGGGAAGGTGCCGTCACAAAGAAAATAACTTCATAATGGTAGATATTCCGGGCACCTATTCGCTAATGGCAAATTCGGTTGAGGAGGAAGTCGCCCGGGATTTTATTTGCTTTGGAAACCCCGACGCCGTGGTCGTAGTCGCCGACGCAACCTGTCTTGAGCGGAATCTGAATCTCGTGCTTCAGATAATTGAGATTACGGATAAGGTAGTCTTGTGTGTCAATCTTATGGACGAGGCGAGAAAGAAAAAAATCCATATCGATTTAGACTACCTCTCCTCTTGTCTTGGAATTCCGGTAATCGGAACCAGCGCAAGATCGGGCGGCGGCCTTGCGCAGCTCATGGACGCGGTTGCTTCGCTTACTGACAGCTCTTTCAAATTGAAGCCCCTGCGGGTTACATACTGCGACGAGATTGAAAAAGCCGTTTCGCTGCTCCGGCCCGCTGTGGCAGACCTTTTAAAGGGACGTATCGACAGCCGCTGGGTATCTCTCAAGCTGCTCGACGGTGATGAAAGTCTGCTCAGTTCATTGAAAAATTATCTCGGTGGCAACCTGACACCTAAAATATCCGAAATGCTTGATGAAGCAAAAAAGCTGCTTGATGAAGCCGGGATTCCTCAGAGCCGGTTCAGAGATACTGTCGTTACGAAAATAGTAAAAACATGCGAGGAAATATGTCGGAAAGCTGTAAAATTCGAGAAAAGAGAATATGCAGAGCGCGACCGCAGAATTGATAAAGTCCTCACATCAAAGCTTACCGGCATTCCTATTATGCTCGCGCTGCTTTTTTTCGTTTTTTGGCTTACCCTTACCGGAGCCAACTATCCGTCTAAGCTTATCGCCGGAGTCTTGTTCCGGCTTCAAGACCTACTGCATGAGCTTTTGCAGAGAATATCGGCCCCCAGCTGGGTTTCGGGCCCTCTGATCGACGGTGCTTACCGCACGCTTGCATGGGTTGTATCCGTAATGCTGCCCCCGATGGCAATCTTTTTCCCCCTGTTCACGCTCCTCGAAGATTCGGGCTATCTGCCGCGCATCGCCTTCAATCTTGACAACTTCTTCCGCAAGGCCTGCGCGCACGGCAAACAGGCGCTTACAATGTGCATGGGCTTTGGGTGCAATGCAGCCGGCGTCATAGGCTGCCGCATTATCGATTCCCCTCGTGAGCGCCTCCTCGCTATCATCACAAACAGCTTCGTCCCCTGCAACGGCAGGTTTCCGACGCTGATCGCGGTAATAACCATGTTTTTCTCCGGAGCCGCAGACGGCGCTTTTAAATCCCTTGCCTCGACGCTGATTCTAACCGGAATAATTGTAATCGGCGTAGCCATGACCGTACTCGTTTCAAAGCTGCTTTCAAAGACCTTGCTTAAGGGCATGCCCTCCTCCTTCAACCTTGAGCTTCCGCCTTACAGACGCCCGCAGTTCGGAAAGGTCATCGTCCGCTCAGTCCTCGACAGGACGCTGTTCGTCCTTGGCAGAGCAGCCGCGGTAGCCGCACCAGCCGGCTTTTTCATTTGGATACTTGCCAATATTGACGTGAGCGGCGCCAGCCTGCTCACCCACACGGCGGGCTTTCTCGACCCCTTCGCGCGGCTCATGGGACTTGACGGCTACATTCTTCTGGCGTTCATACTCGGCTTCCCCGCAAACGAAATCGTTATGCCGATCGTTATAATGAGCTATATGGCGAGCGGCTCCCTGACCGAATTTGACAGCTTAACGCAGCTACACACGCTGCTTGTAAGCCACGGCTGGACTTGGCTGACCGCCGTATGCGTCATGCTTTTCTCACTGATGCACTGGCCCTGCGGAACCACCTGCCTGACCATCAAAAAAGAAACTCAGAGCCTGAAGTGGACGCTTGTTTCGATAGCCGTCCCGACCGCAGCCGGAGTTGTCGTTTGCCTAATTATTGCAAACGCTGCGCGCCTGCTGGGGCTTGCATGATATCCTTACGCCTTGTATTCCTCGGCAGTACTTATGGAAATTGAGTCGTTCGCTCCATCATATTTTACTCCGAAATTCAAAACCGCCGCGAGGTCGCGCAGCTTAACGTAGTTATAGCCGCCGATCTCGTACATTTTCAGGCTTATTTGCTTTCCGTCAAGGCAGATCGGAGGCGCGGATAATGTGGCATTGGTGTGGGGCTCTGTCTGTAAGGCAAGCTCCCCGCCCACCGGAGTATAGGCTTTGCCTGAAAAAAGGTCTATCACTCTCGCGCTCGCGGACCATGTAACATTGAATTGCTTTGAAGTACCATTCAGGGCCGCCGCTAAATCTCTCAGCTTGAAATAGTTGTTTTCGTCTATATTATAAGCCTGAAATTTGACCACTTTGCCGTCAATCGTTACCGAAGAGCGAGTCGGCGCGGCGCTTCTGACAACAGGGCTGAACGGAATGCCGTTCTTGGCGGCATAGTCCTCCGCATATGAACCCATAGCTCCGTAAATCCTAACGTTTGGGCTGCGCTGAAACGCGCCTTTGCTGATTGATTTAACGCTTTGCGGAACAGTTACCGCAGTCAGATTATCGCATGCCAGAAACGCGGCGTCGCCGATGGAAACAACGCTGTCGGGGAGCGTAACCGAGGGCAGGGCCGAGCAGCCGGCAAACGCGTATTTACCGATCGATTTTACGCTGTCAGGAATCTCCAGATCAGTCAGGCTGCGGCAGTCGTTAAAGGCCCAATCTTCAATTTCTGCAACGCCGCGCGGAATCCTTATCGCTTTAAGGCTTGTGCAGCCGCTAAACATACCACTACTGATAGCAGAGATATCCTTAGGCAAGCTTACAGAAGCGAGCTTTGTACAGTCGCAGAAGGCCAGTTTCCCGATAAGAATTACGCTATCCGGTATATCAATGGATGTAAGGCTCATGCATCTGAAAAAAGCGTTATTGCCTATTGCCCTGACGGTTGACGGCATCTTTATTTCCGCAAGGCTTGAGCAATCGTTAAAAGCGCTGTCGCCTATTTCCGTAAGTCCCTGGGGCAGGGTTACGGAAGTAAGCTTATCTAAGTACAAGAATGCTTCATGATATATTTTCGTGACGCCTTTAGGCACCGTATACTCGGTCGTGTACATGGGCACGAAGTAAAGGGTACTCCCATCGTGCGAAAGCAGCGGCTTTTCGATCCCGGTATTTGTAAACACGCATCTTCCTAGCGCTGCAAGGTTTTTCGGAATATTGATCGACTTAAGGCTCCAGCAGCCGTAGAACGCCGAATCGCCTATTAAAGCTACGCTGTCCGGAAGTTCAATCGATTTTAAGTTTGCGCAATTTTGAAACGCTCCGCCTCCGATTGTTGTGACTCCGTCCGGAATTATCACTTCGGCGATATTCTGGTTCTCAAGAAAAAGGCCTTCGTTAATGGTTTTTACTCCGTCCGGTATCTTATAGCTTGTTAAGGATTTCGGAACGTAGCACAAGAGCGTCCCGTTATTGACAAGCAGCGGCTCTTCAAGCCCGGAGCCGTCGAATACTCTGCTTCCCAAAACGATGTCATCGCCTTGAACCGAGACCGATTTCAACGCCGTGCAGCATGAAAAGGCCAACGCCTCGATGCTTTTAACATTTTTCGGAATGACCACTGCTTTCAGCGAGGAGCAGCCCAAAAATGCCTTATATTCTATTAAAGTTACGCTTTCGGGTATTGTAATTTCGGCAAGCGACTTGCAGTCCAGAAACATTGATCCGCTTATCTTGCTCAGCTTTCCGGGCAAAGCCACCGTTTTCAGAGCGTCACAGTTGCTGAACGCTCCGTAATCAATCGACAAAACGCTCTCGGGGATTTTTACGCTCTCCAAAGCTTTGCATCCTTTAAAAGCCACCGGGCCTATCGAAGTAACGCTTTTGGGAATCTCTATCGAAGCAAGCTTGCCGCAGTTTGCGAAGGCGGCTCCCCCTATCGCGGTAATGCCTTCGGGCATTTCTATGGAGGACAGGCTGCTGTCCTGGAACGCTTCATCGTTAATTGCGGTTACCCCCTTGGGTATTGTTACGGAGGATATGTTTTTTTTGCCGCAAAAAGCTCCGCCTATCGCCGTTATCCCCATATTCTCTGGAATTACCACATTGCCGCCCG
Source organism: Clostridiales bacterium (assembly GCA_029267755.1). Classification (GTDB taxonomy): domain Bacteria; phylum Bacillota; class Clostridia; order Oscillospirales; family Oscillospiraceae; genus DUPK01. Next base: position 6,448 of record JAJUHS010000020.1, on the reverse strand, counting down.
GACCGCCATATCCCGTCAGGACGCTATTTTCGACAACGAATTCGCTCGCGGCAGCCGCCCTTGCAGGAAAATATAAAAGCGACGCGGCAACAGCAATTATGGCTGCCAGGCAGAGTAGCCTTTTAACGCTTTTCATGACTACATCTCTCCCTCGGTATTAAATTATATCTACATAATAAAGTTTCCAGCTTCAAAAGTAAATAGCTAATGAATTATTTCTAAAATAAACCATGCAATTAAACGCCAATATATATAAATTGGATGGCACCGCAAAGCGGTGCCATCCAATTGCAGCTTGTCAAAAACTTGTTTACAGCAAAAAAGCTTCGCAGAATTTCCGCCACGAATGGCGGAAACAAAGTCAAATATGTCATTTCCGGCGGCGTGTACGTCGGAAATAACACCTCTCATGACGGGCGCGGCAGAGCGGCCGTCATGCAACCCCCTTCTCAAAAAAGCCTTTTGGGCTTTTTTGACAGTCTGAAATTGGATGGCGCCGCAAAGCGGTGCCATCCAATTGAGGATGTGTATTATTTGGAGAGCGTCTTTAAGCTTCCTATTGTAATATCTCCTATGACCGCCATGTCCTCGGCAGTAAATGCAACGGAAAAATTATCGGAAAACAGTATCTGGGAGGACGGGGGAAACTCGTCGTCGCCCCGCCACAGAATAAACTGCATTCTAAGCCCAGGCAGCAGCTCAAACTCGTAGGAAAAGTCGCCTAAACTGAGCTTTTTCGCCCCGATCTTCTTCATTGCCTTTTCAAGCTCCTCGGGCTTTCCTCCAAAGCTGAAGGCCAGTCTTTTTATGCATCTTCCGTCAAAGGTGGACATATAGACCGCGCCCCAGGGCATCTCCCTGAAGGTCAGGAATTTCCCCTGTGTCTCTATATACCGGCCTTCGATGAGATAACGCATTATCAGCAGCTGAGCCGCATGCATCTCTTTAAGAGGGGCATAGTCAGCGTTCTCGTCCGCTGTATGCGCATAAAACTGAGGAAACCCAATTCTGTACGACCTTCCCATAAAGGCGATCAAAAATTCGCTGTTTTCAGAATCAAATATGACGTTACAGCGAGCGCATACCTCATACGGGTCAAGCGCCTCGTAGAGCGGTGTATAATGAAGAAGCGGACGTTTTTCTTTGTTGTCCATATCGTAATTCATTTTTTTATCTCCAAGCTATCGGTTGATTACGCAAACAGAGATTCGTCGGTGTGCGGAATAAAGCAGGCGGCTACAAATTCGTCCATATAGCCAGGAGTAGTTGAAAGTTCCAGATAGGTTATGCTTCGAGCGACGGCAAGCGTCTGGTCGTACGCCTGCCTTGAAACGAGCGACATAAAGCTTCCCGCAAGCGAGGAATTGCCGATATACTCATATTTATCTACGGGGATGTTGGGAAGCATGCCGATTCTGATTGCGTTCTCCATGTTTATGCCGCTGCCGATTCCTCCCGCCACCATTACCCTGTCGATATCCGACACTTCCATGCTCAGCGATGAAAGCATGGTGCGTATCGCCGAGAAGATGGCGCCCTTGGCTCTTATAAAGTTATCTATATCGCCTTCGTTGATGACTATATCCCTGCCGGAAGCCGTGTTTTCCTTTTTTTCGAGTACATATACTCCCCTGCCCTCGCTGTCCCGATAAACCCTATCTCCGATTCTTATGAACTGACCTCTGGAATTTATAATGCCGCAGCGATAAAGTTCGCTTATAGTATCGATAAGGCCGGAACCGCATATGCCGAGCGGCTTCTGCCCCTCGTCGCCGATAATCCCCAGCGTCGGCTCCATAGTTTCTATGTCGATGGTCACTGTGTCGATAGCGCCATTGGCGGCGCGCATGCCGCAGGTTATCTCTCCGCCCTCGAAGGCCGGTCCTGCGGAGCAGGCACAGGACATCATAAAATCACTGTTGCCGAGTACCAGTTCTCCGTTTGTTCCGAGGTCTATAAAAAGCGTCATCTCGCTGCTGTTCCACATTAGCGTTGCCAGAACCCCGGCGGTAATATCGCCGCCTACATAGCTTCCGATATTCGGTGTAATCATTATCCTCGCGTTATTGTTGGCTTCAAGGCCGATCATAACAGCCGGAATAGGCTTTGTCTCAAAAAACGCCGGGATATATGGCTCCATTCGTATTGGGTCTGCGTATACTCCGGCAAACAGGTGGTTCATTGTTGTATTTGATGCTACGGATAATCGGCAAATAGCAGATACAGACACTCCGGCCTCCTCGCACATGCGCCGTATCATAGGATTAAGCGTCTCCTGCACTATCGCGTTCTGCAGCGCCTCGCGCCCGCCGGGACGGGAAGCCTCGACTATCCTGTGTATAACGTCCGCGCCGTAACGGATCTGCTGGTTTGCGGCGGAAAGTCCTGATAGTATCCTCCCATGCTCCATATCCACGAGCACGGCCGATACGCTTGTGGTTCCGATGTCTATGGCCACACCGCAGGGAGAAACCTGCGAATCCGGGGGCAACAGCTCAAATATGCTGAGTCTTCTCTGGTCTATTTCAATCAGGCACTTTATCCTGAAATCGTTTTCGCGCAATACCTCCGGGAGCTTTTGGAGAACGTAAAACGGTATATTTACATAGTCTACCTTATACTTGTCGTAAAGATATCTTGACAGGCGCTCGTTATCCGGCATGGTGTCTTCAAGCGACGGCTCCGGCAGCTTGATAACCACGGAGCTGAAGGTTTTTGGGAAACCTACACCCGCTTCTGACAGCTTCCTCTGTAATTCCTTAAAGCTTCCAAAATTCCTTTTCGTCGTGGTAAAATCCGAAGAAAGCGAATTCTGATACGCTGTTGCGGCGTCAGGTATTTCGATTACCGCGTCGCCCGTAACCTTGCTGATACAGGCGAGCCGCCATCCGGCTCTATACTCCTCCTCGGAAATATGAAGGCTTTTTTCGGATTCCAAAACGCCCTCCAGCAGCCGGACGCGGCATTTGCCGCAGCTTCCCACGCCGCCGCAGGGCGCATCAATGCTGACTCCGGCCCTTCTGGCGGCGTCAAGCAGGTTTTGCTGCGGAGCGGCGGGGACCACTCGGTCCCCGCTTCCGCTTATTTTAAAGGTTATTTGAAACATATCTCCCTCAAAAACAATGACTTATGTTACATTATAGGATCGTAACCCAGCGCAGGGTGCCCCTTTTCCTGCAGGAAGTTCAAAACGCCGTCCGACTCGACAGATATTGTCTCGTCGCAGATCATATCGGTAAAGTTATCAATTCCGTAAAGCTCCTTCGCGGCTTTGTTGAGCCTTACCGCGACGTCATCCTTAAGCTCCTTGGGCATCCATACGATTCTTCCGATGCCGCCCTCGGCGCTGATAAACTTCTTGGAGGATATAAAGTGGCGTCCGTGCCCCATAAAGCCGGGCGTCTGTACGCCGCCGCCGGTCATCGAGGCCAGCTCTCCGAAGGTCATTCCTGTCGGGGTAAGTCCCTTGTACTCGCGGTTGACAATGACAACACCGTTGGCTTCCGGCATTATTCCGCAGATACATTCGAAGCAGCCGCAACTAGTCATGGGATCGACCATTATGGAGTAAAGCGTGACGTTCGAAACAGCGCCGTGAGTCGCCTCTTCGACTGTTTTGTTGACCGACTCATATATTCCGAGCTTTTCGTCAATGCAGCCCTCCTTCATTATCGGCTGGCAGGGGCCCGCAGGCGTCAGCTCTTTTGTAGCCTTGGCGTCAAGCCAGGATACTGCTCCGCAAAGTCCGAGGCGCTCGGGCGTTACCACGCAGCAGTGCGAGGGTGCGAATGACTGACAGAGAATACATGTATAGAACCTGTCCACACTCTCGTCGTTCATGTTCATAAGGCGCTCGTCACGGGCATCGTACCGCGGATTTGCTATCTTCTCCATGGCATCCTTAACCTTCGAGGGCTCTGTAATCAAGGTTATCTGGCACTTGTCAACGACGCTTGAAAACTCGTCCATAATCATGCCGTAGATTACCTCTCCGAAGTCCTTGAGGCGGACGCCCTTCTCATAGGCGTCGTTGCTTATGCGAATGCGTATAAGGTTTCTCTGCCCAGTATGCATTACGCCTTCCATGTAGTTAAACCAGTGGTGTATCTTGCGTTCGATAACCGGCTCGAAGTCTGCCTGCATCTTGCTTCCGCTGACTTCCACAATTGTGCCGAGCGCCATATTAACAGGCGCATCGGGGCCAATATCTTCACCAATTATCGTGATTTTATGATCCTCGACTTCGGCTTGGTCACGCATAATAACGAGCTCAAAAGCCGGATTCTTGTCAGATGTTATTTCGGCATGCATATCCGGACGGCGGATTATCTCGCCCTCGAACGCTGACGCAAACGCGACGTGAATCGGCAGCTCCTTGATCTTGACCTTTATGTTACGCAGCTCAAGCGAGCGTTTTGCCGTCAGGCCGTGGTCGCATACGGATTCCAGTGCGCCGGGAACCTGATTTTCGCCGAGATCGACGTCGACGATTACAGGGAATCCAAGGGCTATTGCACCCGCTCCGGCGGATACAACGACCTCGCTAAGCGCGCCGAAGGTGTTTACGAACGCGGGTACGCGCTCTTTTGTGTACTTCAAAAGGCCGGCCAGATCGCCCGGCTGGACATTGCCGAATATCAGCGCCGCTCGGATTGCGACCGTTACGACATGTATAACAGCGGTCACGTCATGCCCGAGCGGAACCACGCGGAATTCAAGGCCCATCTTCACTCCGCCCTCGGCTATCTGCTCAATGGCGTCGCCGATAACGAAGGTCAGGATGCCCTTACTCTGGTAGTCTTTAACAACGGGTATAAGCTCTGCGGCATTTTCGGCCTTGCCGATAACCACCGCCACGCCGGGTATGTCCCCTGTTACGAGAGGAACACCGAGGCTCCTGATAATTGGGTCCGGAACAAAGCCTATGCCCGACTCGTTTTCGTATGGATTCTTAGATGCGACATACTTGAGAGCCTCGATTATCTCCGCACCCACCGCCGTCGCAAGTCCCGCGTTCAGCGCTTCGCCGAGATCCTCCTTATTGGAGATAAGACTCTTGAGTACGCCGACACAGGCCGGCAAATCAGAAAGCTTTGTCACCTTTACCCCTGTGGCGGCATAAATCGTGGGAAGAAAATACGCTGTGTCTGGAAACGCAACCTTGGCATCGCCGCCGAATTTGGCAATAGCGTCGTTCACGGCGCCTTCTGTCAGACCGGCTACTGCATTCGAACCTGCATAAATTAGATCTGTTAGAACGCTCATCTGAATTTCCTCCTGTATTTGATTCATTTTTGCGGTGCAAAGCGCCGCTTTTTACCAAAAGCGGCGAAAGCCGGGGCTTCACCCGGCTTCCGTCGGCTTAAAGCTTCCGTAAAATAGCCTGTATTCAGTTTTCAGACTCAGTAAATCTCTTTAGATTTCCAGATAGGAATCAGCGTACAGGTAATTGTTCTTGATGATATCGCAGGACTTTATCGTCTCCATAAGGCGCAGGTCGCAGGGATTTACAATAGCCGAAGTAAGGCCGCACTGCATGGCCATGGCGACCATTGCGGAATCCATTATCGGACGTATGTGCTTGGGCATGCCGTTTGAAACGTTTGAAAGGCCGCCGGTGGTGTTGAGGCCCATGTCGGAGAGCATCTTTATGCACTCGAGAACGTCTGTCTGCTTATCCTGCATACCCTTGATAACAAGGAACAGCGGGTCGAACCAGAGATCCGACGGATCCATTCCGAGCGACATGCCGCGCTCAAGCATTTCCTGGCAGTAAGCCATACGCTCGTCGTTGTCGGCCGGAACGCCCGCCTTGGAGCAGAGTGCGAAGCAGATGGCGTCGTTTGCGGCCGCAAGATCGATATTCTCGATACGGTCGCCGGCATCGGCGGAGTTTACGATAGGCTTGCCCTTCGAGCGGTTGTAAACCGAGATACCTGCCTCAATGGCGGCTTTGTTGGATGTGTCAAGGCAGAGGGGAACGTTGTCAAAGTTGCTCTGGAGGAGCGTAACCGCCCACTTCATAAGCTCAACGCCGGTGCTCTCGGCGGGGCCGATGTTCACGTCAAGATATGTCGCGCCGGCATCGATCTGCTCCTTTGCGCGTTTTAAAATCGGCTCCGGATTTTTTGTCGCCATAGCCTCTCTGATAACCGGTGAAATGCAGTGGATGCGCTCTCCTATGGTAACGAATTTTGCCATATGATTTTCCTCCTAAATTTTGTTTGATAGAGAGGGCTAAAACGCCCCGCCGTTATTACGCGCCCAGTTCCTTTAAGAATTTTACGAGGTGGATAGCCTCGGGGGGGCTGGGTATTATCTTCCATCCGGGCAGCTTGTCTTCTATCTCGCCCTTCAGAACCGCCACCTTGCCGGGGATTATAAGCGTACGGTTCTTGATTTTGTTTTCTATATCGGCCTCCTGGAAGAACTTCGCTATGGAAGAAGC
>JAJUHS010000119.1 GCA_029267755.1 Clostridiales bacterium | reverse complement strand
GTATATGGAATCAACAAAAAACACGATCAACTCCGCGACGATCGCTCTCATGAAGGACGGCGTCAGAATCATAAATCTTGCGAGGGGCGAGCTTGTAAACGACGATGATATGATAGCCGCTCTTGAAAGCGGAAAGGTAAGCCGCTACGTCACAGACTTCCCGAACGGTAAGACGGCAAACGCCAAGGGCGTCATCGCAATCCCCCACCTCGGTGCCTCAACTCCCGAAAGCGAGGATAACTGTGCGATCATGGCCGTCGACGAAATCAGCGAGTATGTGCTTAACGGCAACATCGTAAACTCCGTCAACTTCCCCAATGTTTCAATGGATCGCAGCGGCGACAGTCGTATCGTTGTCCTTCGCAAAAATGTAGACGGAGTTCAATCCGACATACTTGCCGCCATATCCTCGGCTGGTTTTACAGCAGTAGGAACCGCCGACAAAGCTAAAGGCAAGACTGCCGCCACCATTATCGATCTGAAAGGTAATGCAACCGACGCCCTCGTTTCCGCAATTTCAGCAATAAGCGGCGTTATCCGCGTAAGAGCGATATAGGTTACAACAACTTAAGGCGCACCAACAGCCGGTGCGCCTTTTTTGTTTTGCTCCATCTCAAATTTGGGAGTCTTTTATGCCGGAATTCATAAAATTGGTTATCTAGATTACAAGAATCAAGCCTACAATTACTAGACAGCCGCCTATCAGGTTGGTTAAAGTCAGAGTTTCGTGCAGGAAAAGTATGGAGCATATTATGGTCACCACGGGCGAGCAGGCCATGATCAGCATTACTATTGAGGCTGAGCCCTGCTTTAGGGCAGCAAAGTAAGCAAGATCTCCGATCAGGGTGGCGAGCATCGCCTCAACCACCAAAAGTATAATTGTTTTTGGCGGAATGCTTGCAATCTCAGCTGCTTTTCCGCTTACGAGCATCCAGAAAAATAAAACAGAGGCTGTAAAAAAAGTTCTTATCGATAAGCCAAGCAAGGGGTTCATGTTTCTCAGCCCCATTTTGGCGAACAGCGGCGAAACGCCCCAGCAAAGCATACCTATAAAAGCAAATATGTAAACCATAGGCTTGACCTTCTTTCTTCCCTATCTTATATGTGCTTGTTCCAAAAATTAGAATCGTTCATTTTTAATTGGGCGCGTTTTTTTAATCGGCTCGGGGAAAAAATATAATGTCGTATTTCCTGTTTATAAGCATAAATTGACAAAAAGAAAGACGGAGTTTTATGAAAAAGTTACCTTTATATTTGGCAATTTTGGTCTTTATCGGGTCGCTGTCGTTTTCAAATGCACAGGCAGTAAACGACGACGGCTCAAAATCGGATTTCGACCCGTTTATGAGCGGAACGCTTCTTTCGGGGCCCACCGCCGATGTGCCATGGGAAAACGAGCCGGAATTTCTGGAGCAAAAGGAGAAATTGGGAGGTCCTTTCCTGATGGCGGCATATAAAACGGTGCTTCACGACCCGCTCCCGGGGGAGGAGTATAACGTCCATCTCGCGGCAGATTATATTTCCGGTACCGTTGTCAAACCAGGGGAAGTATTCTCTCAGAACAAAACCGCCGGTCCCTATACCGCAGAAAGAGGCTTTCAAATAGGTCCGACTTATCACGGTACAGAGGTGGGAACCACAATAGGCGGCGGGGTATGCAAGATTTCGTCAACGCTGTTCAACGTAGCCGTTCTTTCAAATCTGGAGATTGTAGAAAGGCATACACACAATATGCCCGTCCCCTATGTCCCCTACGGTCAGGACGCTACGGTAAGCTACGGTGCGAAGGATTTCAGATTCAAAAACAGCTCGTCTTCACCCATACTGATCATGGCTAGGGGCATTGACAATATTCTTTATATAGGGTTTTACGGACATACTCAACCGCCGCAGGTAACATGGAACCACGAGGTTCTGAACGTCGTAAAAGCTCCAGTAATATGTAGAAAGAGCCGGGAGATGCCGGCGGGCGCCGAAAAGGTGATTCACGAGGGTATGGACGGGGCGTTGATCCGCTCGTGGATTACAATGACCTATCCGGACGGCAGGACGGAAACAAAAAGCTTCGGGAAGGTAAATTACAACCCTCTGCCTTTTATAAAAGAAATAAGTTGCTAAGAAACAAAACAACCGAAAAAACAGGGCCAATTGACTGCGAAGGCAGGCCACGGCTCTGTTTTTTCGATATATTTTATTTGCGGCTTGGATATTCGGGCCACACGATACGTTAAAATTTGATAATTTTTTGTATATAAGTGAAAAAGAGTATTGTGTGATTTTGTCGAATAGGATAGAATATTATAGTCGTTAATTCAACAACAGTAAATGAGAGGAGTATGTCAATGTTTAAGCTCAAGGAAAACGGCACCAATGTTTCAACGGAGATCATCGCCGGCGTTACCACCTTTTTTACCATGGCCTATATTATTATTGTTAACCCGACGGTACTCAGTCAGTCGGGCATGGAGTGGGGGGCTGTGTTTCTCGCGACGATCATTTCAGCTGCAATAGGAACGCTTGTCATGGGCCTTTTCGCGAATGTCCCCTATGCCCTTGCTCCCGGTATGGGGCTCAACGCTTTTTTTGTCTACACCGTGTGCTTCACGCTGAAATTTACATGGCAGCAGGCACTGTCGATGGTTTTTATCTGCGGCGTAATCAACATTTTGATTACGGTCACAAGGGTACGCAAGCAGATTGTTAGGGCTATTCCCAAAAGCCTTCAGCACGCGATAAGCGGAGGCATAGGCGTTTTTATCGCTTTTATAGGTTTTGTTGATGCCGGTTTCATTAATTTTGCGGCAGGAGTGCCGGCAATGTCCATGCCCAAGACCCCGTCACTTATCCTTTTCGTTGTTGGTCTTTTGCTTATAGTAATTCTTATGCTTATGAAGGTAAAAGGAGCTATACTCTGGGGCATCATAGCGACAACGATAATAGGGATTTTTGCGGGAGTGACAAAAACGACCGATACGGTTAGCCTTGCGGACGCTCTCAAGGTGCTGCCGACTACCTTCGGTGTTATATTTACAAAAGAGGGACTCCCCTCGCTTTTTCAAAACGCGGCAAGTCTTCCGCTCGCCCTTGTGACCATCTTTGCATTCAGTCTCTCCGATACGTTTGATACTATCGGAACCTTCATCGGCACCGGCCGCCGCAGCGGAATTTTCAGTGAGGAAGACGAGAGGGCGCTGGAGCAAAGCACCGGATTTAAATCCAAGATGGACAAGGCGCTGTTTGCTGACGCCATAGCGACGTCGATAGGCGCAATAATCGGCACTTCCAACACGACTACCTACATTGAGAGCGCAGCGGGAATAAGCGAAGGCGGCCGCACAGGACTTGCGAGCGTCGTGACGGCTGCTCTGATGATACTCAGCGCCTTCCTTGCTTCGTGGGTCAGCGCGATTCCGATGGCAGCCACGGCTCCGGCTCTTGTTATCGTCGGAATAATGATGATGTCTTCCTTCTCGGATGTAAAATGGACAGAGCTTGAAGAGGCTATCCCCGCCTTCTTTGCCGGAATCTTTATGGCTTTCAGCTACAACATTTCTTATGGAATAGCGACAAGCTTTATTTTCTACTGCATAATTAAGGTCGCCAAAAAGGAAACCAAGGACGTCCATCCCATACTCTGGGTATCGGCCGCGCTGTTTGCGCTGAATTTTATTCTGCAGGCTCTTATTTAATTTCGGCAGAACAATTTTTCAAACGCTAATTTATCGGTTTCATATTTTCGTTAAAACTCCGGCAAGCAGTACCCGTTGCTTGCCGGAGTTCTTTTTTAAAAACGGCTTTTCATCTTTCGCAAGTACTGGAGCGCCCGATTATCCGTCTTCACCGGATGCTCTTAGGCGTTCGAAAATACTGCTCTCCACAAAAACGCTTTCAACCTTTGAATTGACTTCCTCCGGAGCTTTGAACGTCGGAACAAGCTTCTTTAACGTCGCCATAATTATCTCATTGTTTTCGGTGTCTAATGCGTTACTCAGCATCTTAATGCCCTTTTCTATATCCGTATACCGTACTCTGTTATTCTGCTTCTCTATAAAAATCTTTTCCATTGAAGTTGCAGTATTGCCTTCTCCAATGAGCAGCTCCTCATAAAGCTTTTCGCCGGGGCGCAGCCCTGTCTCCACTATCTGTATGTCCGTGTAGGGCTTTAGTCCTGCCAGCCGCACAAGATTTTCCGCAAGCGAAACTATCTTTGCAGGCTTTCCCATATCCAAAATGAATATCTCCGATTTACGGGCCATTGAGCCCGCCTTAAGAACAAGCGACGCTGCTTCGGAAATCGTCATAAAGTAGCGTATAATGCGCTTATCGGTTATTGTAATCGGCCCTCCGTGCTCAATCTGGCTCATAAACAGGGGAACGACCGAGCCGTTGGAACCCAAAACATTTCCGAAACGAACCGCCGAGTACTCTGTACGGCAGTCCTGAATATCCGCCATTGCCTGGATCATCATCTCGCAGTAGCGTTTTGTGGCTCCCATAACATTGGTCGGGTTTACGGCCTTGTCTGTGGAGATCATCACAAACTTTTCGCAGCCGTACAGAGCGGATACTTTCAAAAGGTTGTAGGTGCCGAAAATATTGTTCTTGACCGCTTCCCCGGGGTTCCGCTCCATGAGCGGAACATGCTTGTGAGCGGCCGCGTGATAAACGATATCCGGGCGGTACTTTCTGAACAGTTCGTTCAGCCTGCCCTCGTCGCGGATCGTGCCGATTTCCACCTGCACATCCATGGAGCCCTTATAGATAAAATCCAGCTCCTTTTTCAGCAGGTACGCTGAGTTCTCGATGATATCAAATATTATAAGCTTGCTTGGATTATATGTCGCTATCTGCCTGCACAACTCCGAACCTATTGACCCTCCGCCCCCTGTAACCAGAACCACCTTGCCGGCAAGATGCGGCTCAAGCTCATCTCGGTCGAACTCCACTCCGCTGCGCTCCAAGAGATCTTCGGGTTTGATTTTCCTTAGGAAAGAGGCGTAATTTTGTCTAACATCCTTATAGGACAATACACAATCAGGAAGTATCTTAATGTAATAAGGCAGATCCGAGCATAGATCTAGAATTTCCTTTTTGCGTTTTTCCGGAAGCGTGGGGATCGCAAGAAAAATATCGCTTACCGGAGAGTTTCGCAGAATATCCGCAGCCGAATTCACGGGCCCCAAGATTTTTATGCCGTTGATTCTTTTTCCTATCAGTGCCTTATCATCATCAAGAAAACACCAAACGCGATACGGGCTTTCCGGATTTCTTTTCAGTTCGTTATACAACGCGATTCCGGCCGACCCCGCCCCGATAATTGCGATATTCCTGGTGTTACCCCTTTTTTTGGCAGAATTCTTACCCGGTCCTAGCAAATGTCTGTAAGCAAGCCTTGTCAGCAACTGGGCAGCAAAGGTAAAAATCGCAACGGTCAGCATAAAGAGCAGCACGGAATAATGCGGTTTTAAAAAAGCCGCAATAAGCAAATAGGTTCCGTAAGCACAGCAGGACGCCAGAAAAAGATCGGTATATTCCTTGGCTCCCGCGTAAATCCAAATGCTCTGATAGGTGTGAAAAACAATATCGTAAAAGATCGTACATATAATTAAAATCATCGATTGAATCATCATCTGCTTAAAGCTTAACTGCGGCTCTATCCTGGTAAGGCTGTATAACGCCAGAGAAACCAGCAGAAAGGAAATACAATCTGCGGCAAAAACTATCGGATTGTAAACATAAAATTTTTCTTTTACCATTTACGCAGACTCTCCTCTCGCAAAAATTAAGCTTTGGCCAGCAAATCATACATCCGGCTTTGTATCTCGCTTCCACGT
>JAJUHS010000125.1 GCA_029267755.1 Clostridiales bacterium | reverse complement strand
TCCATATAATATTCGGCAATTTCATAAGCGTCGGGAATCATTTTGTTGACAATGAACTGTCTGATACTAAGTGTGAGCGTTTTCATGCTTACAATGTTTTCCTTTGTTGCCTGCGATGTCGCCCCACCGATAAATACACCATGGTTATGGGGAGCTTTGCCGCCGAGGATGGCCAGCATTTCGTGGGCGCTCCGGCTATAATCAAGCGAGTCAAAATAATTCTGAACGACCCTGTCGTTTTTAGATTTTGGCAGCCTGAAGTCCTTGTGGTCCGTCTCAAATAACGTATTACCCTCGGGGAGCCTTACGAAATCCGGTACTGTATATTGATAGAAATGCCGGATATGATTCTGTAAAAACTCGCAGGCATGGATGATATCACGCAGATATCGTCCCTGCTGTGAGACAACAATGCCCAGCGCATCTTCAAGGGCGAGGGAAGAAGCAATGGAGTGAGCCGTTGAGCAAATACCGCAAATTCGCTGGGTGAAATATACGGCATCTAGGGGGTTTCTGCCCTCAAGCATTTTTTCAAAGCCTCGAAACAGCAGCCCCTCGGTCCTGGCGTCTGACACAATGCCGCTCTCGATAACCGTGTCTATCTCCAGAAAGCCGCTGATTCTTGTGACAGGATTAATGACGACTCTTTTCGTTATAATCACTCCTATCGGGTTATATCGTAGCTGACAAAGGGCTCCATTTTATCCGGGAAGCCAAACATAGCACAGCCGATGCAGGGGGTGTTGTTTCCAATTGGCCAGTTGACATGGTTGTTCCACTGCCTGATTGGGCAGTCAACCCTTGTGACAGGCCCACGGCACCCCAGCCTAAACATACAGGTTTCCTCGCCGAGTTGGGACGCAAATATTCCTTGATTAAAAAAGGGCCGTCTGGGACAGATGTTATGGATTAAGGTGCTGTAGAACATGAGCGGCCTGTTGTCACCGTCCAGCGCCGGCTCTCCGAACTGAAGAATATATCCGAGAGTACCTAAAAACCAGTCTGGATGACATGGACAGCCAGGGAGCCTTATAACCTTTCGGTTAAGCAGGCTATGAACAGGAACGCAGGCCGCCGGATTTGGCCGCGCCGCAGACATGCCGCCGCTTGAGGCACAGGTGCCCACGGCGATGACATAAGAGGCCTTTTCACCTAGCGCCTTTATGGCATCTAAAGCTGTAACAGGCTGGCCTCTCCATCTGCCGATAACATTATATAAGCCGTTGTCCTTTGTTGAGATGGCGCCCTCTACGGCCAAAATGAAGTCACTGCCGATTGCCCCAAACAGCTTATCCATGGCAAGCTCACCCTCAGCCGCCATGAGGCTATTGTCGTAGATAAAGTTGACCATCTTTGTCGCGAGTTTTTTGAAACTAGGATCAGAACCGTCAAGCAGAGATATAATATTGCCCGAGCATCCGGTGAGTTCGAGCCATATCAGATTACCCTTTTTAATTTTATTTTGATTGATGGCCTCAATGGCATTATTCACAAGCACGGAAGCCGTCTCAAGCCTTATCTTTATGTTCTTACAGTTATTATTTATGTCGCTCATTCGGCTATCGTCCCCACTGCTTTCAATCGGCTCAGGGCTGACTGGCCGGAATGACAGGACGCAAATTCACCAGTCAGGTCCCTTCCCGAGGTTAGTCCAAAATGTGTTGCGGCTGCCCAAGCCGCGTTATTTGTAACGTCATACACTGTTCCGTTTACCGCCACATAGGCCGGATTCCCGTTTCTGCCGTTATACTTTCTGAGCTCTGCAAGCGTAAACACTCTGGTTGGGTTTTGCTGTGGATCATTAGCATCAGACAAATGCTGACTGCTCTCAAAGCCCTGCACAAGCATAGAGAGATTGGTTACGCTCCTACGGAGGCGATTTAGCAGCATGTTCTTTGTACAGGAATTGCACGATATGTATAAACTGTCAATGGTCTCCAGCATCTCACTAATGTTATTTTTTATCAGATTGATAAATATTTCATGGTCGTTCATGTGAAAAGCTCCTAACATTTATATTCCGGGTCAATATAGTATATTCTCTGTATAATGTGTTTGTTAACGCCGGAATTGAGTTGACAGAAAAAGGGGGGGGGCGGGCGGACGAAAAAAGTGGACAGGCCGCAGAAAAGAATGGGGCCCAATTTACTCCCAGCTCGAAATCTGCTTTGCCGACAGGTGCGTTTTTCCCTTTATAATGCTGGCAAAGGGGCAGGCGCCCGAACGGCGAAAGAGTTTCGGGTTAAGTGTTTTAAAGGCGTATTGAGTTATAAATTTAAAACATTCACATGAGAAAGAAGCATTATAGAATTAAAATATCGGTTGATTAAGCTTGTATAGAATTCCCTTAGATGCAAATACTATTTTCGACAAATACAATTTTACCGATAATATAAAAATTTAGGGGAGATTTAATATATGAAAGCTACCGGTATAGTAAGAAGAATAGACGATTTGGGCAGGGTAGTAATCCCAAAGGAGATACGCCGCACGATGCGTATCAGAGAGGGCGACCCGCTTGAGATATTCACCGAGAAGGATGGGGAGGTAATATTTAAGAAGTATTCTCCTGTAGGAGAATTGACGGACTTTGCATCACAAATCTGCGAAACGTTAAATAAGACGACAGGCTGCATTACGGCGGTAACGGATCGGGACAATATCATTTCTGTTTTCGGAGTTCCCAAGAGAGAGCTATATGAAAAACGGATAAGCCAGGAACTCGAGCAGATACTGGAAGAACGGCAGCTATATCAGCGCCGTACCGGCGAGCGGGGGATTCCGCCGGCGGAGGGGGTAACCGCATATAACGTGGCAATAGCGGCGCCAATTTTATCGGGCGGTGATCTTATGGGCTCGGTTCTTTTCCTTACCCCGGAAGGATCTCCGCCTCTTGGAGAGGTTGAGAACAAGCTGGCTCAAATGGTTTCAAGATTCCTCGGAAAGCAAATGGAAGATTAATAAACTAAAAAAACGAACCGGTTTTGCGTGCAAATTTGCACGCAAAACCGGTTCGCTTTTAGGGAACTGCTATTGACAAACGGCGTTTGGGAGCTTTCTCATTAATAACTTTTTTATTTTGTTCGAATTTTTTCTGTTTACGAGGAATATTCTATAAGGACGCTACCCAGATAATATGAACAGAAGCGGGGATTTTACATGAAGACGGACATTAATTTCAGGCAAATAGTTATAATTCTCTGGAGAAAAATATGGCTGATCATACTTATTATGATTTTGTTTGGCGCCGCGGCTTTTTCTTATTCTTATTGGTTGGTAACTCCGCTGTATTCGGCCTCTGCGTCCATGTATGTGTACAATCAGCAAAACCGCACTGACAGCAGCATAACTTCCAGCGACCTAACCACTTCGCAGAAGCTGGTAAGTACATATATCGTCGTGCTGAAAAGCAATTCGGTGCTGGACAAGGTGTCACGAGAGCTGAATTACAAGTATTCGGCGGAACAAATACGTAAAATGCTTTCCGCATCTTCAATGGACGGTACAGAGGCGTTTGAAATAAAGGTTATCAACAAAGACCCGGAAGTGGCGCGATCTATTGCGAATACAATAGCATACACGGCTCCGCAGGAGATAATAAGGGTCGTCAAAGCTGGAGCGGTCGAAGTGATAGATTACGCAAGCCTTCCGCAGAAGCCGACGTATCCTAATATAAAATTAAATACGGCGATCGGAGCCTTTGCAGGCTTAGTCGCCGCTATATTAATATCTCTGCTAATCGCTATGGCTGACACTACCGTGCACACTGAGGAAGATCTGACTGAAGTGTTTGAAATACCTGTTTTGGGAGTGATACCGAAACTTGTTGAGGGCAGTAAGGGGGTGCGGTAATAATGGCAAAGAAAAACGAATACTCTTATGGAAGTAACCTATCTTCCTGCGCCCATATCAAGCGGTATATTCTGGGTGATGAAACTCCGTTTGCGGCCAAGGAGGCATATAAATCGGCTAGAACACATCTGCTTTACACCAACCCCGGCGAAGGAAGCTGCAAGAAAATAGCGTTTACAAGCTCGATTGAACATGAGGGTAAGACTCTTACCTGCATAAATCTCGCAATCTCTCTTGCCCAAACCGGGAAAAAGGTTCTTATAATTGATGCTGATCTTAGGAGGCCCATGCACAAAAATGTATTCGAACTGCATACTTCTGAAGGCTTTTCCGAGCTGCTTGCGGGAATTGCGGCTCAGGATTCGGATTCGGGCCGGACCATGGCATGCGCAACAAAGTATGAAAACCTCTTTGTTCTTCCGTCGGGCAACATCCCTCCAAACCCCGCCGAGCTGCTCTCCTCGCCCCGGCTACATAACATAATTGAAGAGCTTGAGCGAAATTTCGACTACATATTTATAGATACCCCTCCCATAGGCATAGTTACCGATACCGCTCTGCTGATACCAGAAGTGCAGGGCCATATTTTTGTCGTCAGGGCGGGCAAAGCGCGCATGGAAGGATTAAAAAGAGCGGTGGATACGATGGGACGGCTGGGGGCAAACATTTTGGGCTTTATACTTAACGACTATAATCCCAAAAAAGGCATCAGTTATGGCAGGTACGGAAAATATGGCCGATATGGGCAGTACGGGTATTACGGCCGTTATGGAGCTTATGATATTAAACGAAGTCCTACAGGCGGTGCCGAGGAGTGAAAGAAAAGTATATAGATTTCCATTCGCATATACTTCCGCTCGCTGATCACGGAAGCGACGGAATCGAGGTTTCGGTGCGACAGCTTGAGTTGGCAGAAGAGGCAGGAGTCGGGTGTATAGTCGCGACTCCTCACTATTATCCGTATAGCCAGAGCGTTGAGAGCTTCCTTGAAATTCGTGAAAAGGCGTATGGGGAGCTTTCAGCGGCTAAAAGGAAGGATATCGAAATTATCAGGGGCGCGGAAGTGCTGCTTTGCGAGGGACTGTATAATCTGCCGGAGCTTGAAAATCTGAAGATAGGCGCCGGCAGTACCGTTTTGATCGAGATGCCGGAACCGCCATGGAGCGAAAGGCTTATCGTCACACTTGAGCGTGTTAACTCGGATAGGGGACTGAATGTTCTACTGGCTCATGTAGACCGCTACCCGCAAAAGGATGTAGAAAAATTGTTTTCCCTAGGGTTTCGCGGGCAGCTTAACGCGTCCGCTTTGCATATAATGGTAGGACGGAATAAAATCAATAAATGGATAGACAGTGGAAGCATTGCAGCTTTGGGCAGCGACATACATGGGCTGAGCAGGGCGTATAAGGACTATTCAAGGGCTATGAGTCTGCTTGGCAAACGTGGAAGCGAGATACAAAGCCGGATGTATGATTTGCTGGCCAAAGCTTAATTTTTGCGAGAGGAGAGTCTGCGTAAATGGTAAAAGAAAAATTTTATGTTTACAATCCGATAGTTTTTGCCGCAGATTGTATTTCCTTT
>JAJUHS010000145.1 GCA_029267755.1 Clostridiales bacterium | reverse complement strand
TCGCTTACGGACGATCTCGCACAGCCGGTAAGTACCTATTCGCACGGCATGAAGCAGAAACTGTCGATTATAGCGGCGCTTATCCATGACCCGAAGCTGATGCTGCTCGACGAGCCGTTTGTGGGCCTTGACCCAAAGGCTGCCCATACGGTTAAGGAGCTTATGCGCGACCTTTGCAACAGGGGCGGGGCAATATTCTTTTCGACTCATGTTCTCGAGGTCGCCGAGAAGCTCTGTGACAATATTGCGATTATCAAGAACGGGAAGCTTATAGTATCCGGAAGGACCGACGAGGTACGCGGAGATTCCTCGCTTGAGGAACTATTCCTTGAGCTGGTGGAGGGTTGAAAATGTTTAAAGCATTGCTTAGAACGCGTATCCAGTATTACTGGAGCACGATGTTTAACCGCCTGAATAAAAAGAAAGCCGGAAAAGGCAAGACTGTATTGTATGCATTGCTGGCGGTTTACGTTGCGGCCTGTATTTTGTTCTGGGTAGGCAGTATGTTTATGACTATAGCGAAGCCATTTATTGAAGCAGGCTTTGGATGGCTTGTGCTGGCGCTTGCGGCGCTTATATACATACTGGTCAGCTTTATCGGCAGCATTTTTATGACTCAGAAACAGATTTTTGAGGCTAAGGACAACGACCTTCTGATGAGCATGCCTATTCCTCCGTCATATATTCTCGCGACCCGCATGTTCCTGATACTGATGTCAAACGCAGTGCTTGCGGCGCTTATTCTCGCTCCGGCGTTTGTTGTATATTGCATTCATATTCCGCAGGTTACCGCGCCGATGATTATCATTTTTATTTTCGGGTTTTTGCTGGCTCCGTTTTTATCGACTGCATTATCCTGCGTATGCGGCTGGGCGGTAGCCGCAATTTCATCGAGAATGCGTCACAAAGACCTTATCAGCACGGTTTTGAGCATAGGTCTGCTTATATTGTATATGTATATAAACTTCAACCTGCAAAGATATGCCATGAAGCTGGTTGCTGCGGGCTCTGCTCTTGCCGCAGCCATTTCAAGGTCTATTCCGCCTGCATATTATTTTGGCACCGCGATAGATCAATCGAGCCTGACGGCACTTCTCTGTTTCACGTTGTGGTGCCTTGTTCCTTTTGCAGCGGTTTACTTTGTCCTGTCCAAAAGCTTTATTCGTATCGCGACATCGAATCGCGGTAACATTCGTGTGAAATACAGGGAGAAGGAGCTTAAAACAAGCTCCGTCCGAACCGCGCTGGTAAAGAAGGAGCTCGGCCGCTTTTTTTCGTTGCCTATGTATATTTTGAACTGCTCTTTTGGAGCCGTAATGGCTCTTGTGGGCGCGGGCGCGCTTGTGCTAAAGGGCGGTAGCCTGTTTTCAATGTTTGAGGGAGCACCTAGGATGGAGGGGGACACCATCGCTCTTATGGTCTGCGGAGTACTCTGCTTTATGGTCAGCATGAATGACATCACCGCACCGTCGCTATCTCTTGAGGGCAAGGCACTCTGGATATTAAAATCGCTGCCGATAAATACCAAGGATATTTTTTATGCAAAGGTTATGGCATCCTTGATAATTACAATTCCGCCTACCATAGTTTCGGCGGCGGTGGCCTGGGCTGTTCTGGACTTGGATTTTATGCTTGGGCTTCTTGTAGTTCTGACGCCGATGGTGCTGCAGATATTTATTTCGTTTTTTGGACTTTGGCTGAACCTGAAGCTGCCCCGCTTTGACTGGGTAAGCGAAATTGCGGTCATCAAACAGAGCGGCAGCGTAATGGCAGCTGTATTTGGCGGAATGGCAATAGTGGCTGTGCCGGTGCTGGTTTATGCTTTCCTTGCGAGCTCTGTTCCCGCGGACGTATATCTTGGACTTTGTACTGTCCTGTTTGCGCTGCTATCCTTAATTGTCGTTTGCCTACTGAAGAAGAGTGGAGAAAGAATATTCAACGAGCTTTAATACTATTTGCATAACAAACGGAGAACGGCTCCCGGGCATGGGAGTCGTTCTTCGTTGAGCCAGTTTAAATGTCTGCTTTCCAGAGCCCATGGAGGTTGCAATACTCAAATGCCGCCAAGGGCCTGTCCCCGTCAAGCGCAAAGGTTACTGTCGGAGCTTGGCCGGGCTTAAGGCATTTTCGCTGCCCGCCACTTTCGGTTAGGAGATAAACCCACTGAATGTAGTGCTCCTCCAGCATCGGATGGGGTACGGAACCGACTTCTACGGTAACGATATTTCCGTCGACCTTTACTACCGGAACGTGCTTTTCGCGGGAAGCGTCGACGGTGCCCGGAATGAGCTCGCTCATATTCTCGCCGCAGCATACGACGGGAACCCCTGAGCTATGGATCATTCCGATAATGTTGCCGCAGTGCTTGCAAATGAAAAAACGTGTTTCGCACATTGAAGTAACCTCCTGATATTTTTTTATTTATAATCGCCATAATAAGCAGGCAAACAACGATGGGAATGTAAACACCCGCGAAAAATTATGACAGACTATCCGGGATGTCCTCCGCGCGCAGTTCCATAAGATCGGCGATTTTCGGCGCTTCAATAGCCGCAACGCGGTCACACTGGTTTGACATTGCCTTTTCAAACAGATTTCTGACATCGCGCGCGTTTCCGAAGTTTTCGTCGCGGTCATCATAAAGACGGTTTAAAAGCTCCCTTGCCTTTTTTTCGGCTTCCGGGGCAAGAATATACTCATGCTTTTTGCAGAGAGATGAAAAAATTTCATAAAGCTGTTCCCCGTTGTAGTCCTTAAATACAAAATACTTGCTGAAGCGAGATTCCAGGCCCGGGTTCGATGATATAAACTTTTTCATCAGGTTCTCATAACCGGCTACAATGACTATAAGGTCATCTCGGTTGTCTTCCATGCTTTTTAAAAGAATCTCGACGGCTTCTCGACCAAAATCGCTGCCCGATTCCGGGGATAGCGAATAAGCCTCATCGATAAAAAGGATGCCGCCCTTTGCCTTTTGTATGATTTCAGAGGTTTTTATCGCGGTTTGCCCCACAAAGCCCGCGACGAGCGAGGAGCGGTCCGCTTCGACAAGCTGCCCCTTAGAAAGAACGCCCAGAGCTTTATAGATTTCTGAAAGCAGGCGGGCCACGGTCGTTTTGCCTGTGCCGGGATTGCCCATGAAAACCATGTGAAGCGATATGGGGGGGACGGCGAGGCCGTACTGAATCCGCAGCTTTCTTACTTTAATAAGGTTTACAAGGCTTTTTACGTCACTTTTGATATTATCAAGGCCGATAAGGCCGTTAAGCTCCTCCATAAGGGATTCAAGACTTCTAGATTCCTTGGATTCAGGGAAGGCTTGCTGGGGAAGCTTTTCGGACATTTCTTGATTGGTTTTGGCTGCCGAGCACTTTATGCCGGCGAGAAAAGGCTTTTCAGGGGAGGTAATATAATCCGAGGCGTTCAAGGGCTTTTTCGACGGTGCCACGCCGCTTCTGTCACATACCGACATAAGCGCATCCGAGCATGCGGTAATAAAACCCGCCTCTGCCGTACTGACATTCTCGTCGTCGGCGGCAATTTCCAGAAGAAGGTTCGTCATAATACGGATAAGCATCCTTGACGCAACCGTATTATTGCGCCGGTCCGACGCGACCAGTTCTATAAAAAAATCCGGAACTCTAAAGACCGAATATTCACATACCGCGTTTGTCAGCTCCCAGTATAAATAGTTCGGCTTAGGCTGGCCCTCGGAATATAGTTCGTTAATCAGATCGACGCTTCTGGCGGTGACGCTGCTGCCCTTTGACCAGAGCCCTATTACGCATGAACGAAGAAAATCATCGGTTTCCGCTGCGAGAAAGCGGGTGTTCGCCGCTTTGTATAACGCATTTACATTGTTTATATATATTTTATGGACTTCGTTTGCTGAAAGCATAAAGCACCTCTGAATTGAGGATATAATGTAAACTACTTTTATTATACATGCTTTTCACGGCTATGCAAACAGATAACTCGGAAAAAAAGATAAAAAAAGAGGGGAAAAGGTGTTGACAAGGTGGTATAGATAGTGGTATATTAACTGAGCGCCCGACGAGAGCGCGGAACTGAGCCGGAAGCGGTCGAGAAAAAAGTAAAAAAAGTTCTTGACAATGGTTC
>JAJUHS010000160.1 GCA_029267755.1 Clostridiales bacterium | reverse complement strand
GTGGAGGCGCTATATGGATCTTGTAAGGCTCGGCGGCACAAAAACCTTCACGGAGCTTGTCGCGGCGGCGGGGCTGGATACGCCTTTCGGCAGCGGTGCGTTAAAAACAGTGTCAAAAGCGGCGGAGGACTGGCTCGAGAGTGCCGACAAAACTGGATTCTAATTAATATGGGGAGGCGGGCATTTGAAAAACGACCGTCTGTTTCAAATTATATATATACTTCTCGAAAGACAGAGCATAACCGCGCCCGAGCTTGCCCGACTGCTTGAGATTTCGGTGCGTACAGTCTATAGGGACATTGAAGCCTTGTCGATGGCCGGTGTGCCGGTCTTTACGGCACAGGGCAAGGGCGGCGGCATTTCTATCATGCCGGGCTATGTATTCGATAAAGCGCTGCTTACCGACGACGATCAGAACCAGATACTATTTGCGATTCAAAGCCTGCAGGCCGCCGAACAGAACGTGGACGGACTTTTAAAAAAACTCGGTGCTGCTTTTCGTAAGGACGGAGCGAGCTGGATTGAGGTCGACTTCTCTCGCTGGGGTATGCGCCGCACGGATAACCGGAAGTTCGAGCTGCTGAAAAGGGCGATTCTTGAAAAGACTGTCCTTCGAATTCTTTACTGCGGTACCTCAGGGGTGCTGTCCGAGCGCGAGATTAAACCCATAAAGCTTATATTCAAAACGAAAAACTGGTACCTTCAGGCATTTTGCCTGCGGGCTGAGGATTTCAGGCTTTTTAAGGTCAGCCGTATTGTGGATTTGTCTCTTACGGATATAAGGTTCACCGACGTTTTTACCGATCTGCCGTCCCCCGACGGGGATGATATGCCGCCGCCGTTTGCATCGGTTCCGGTCAAGCTTCGTTTTCCTCCCACAATGGCTTTCCGCGTTTACGACGAGTTTGACCGAGCTGGAATAGAATCCGGGCCTGACGGAAACCTCTGTGTTTCTGCCAAGTTTCCGCTGGACAACTGGGTTCTAAGCTACATTCTTTCCTTCGGCACTGAAATTGAAATCCTGGAGCCTACATATCTAAAAAAGCAAATTGAGGAATACGCGAGAAATATTTACGAGCATCATAAAACCTGACGTACTGCTGTCAGGTATTAAGCATTATACTAAGCTTGCGATAGGTGAAAACCTGAAATTAAGCTTAGGAGGAATTGAAAATGGAAGAAAAGTATTGTCAGAGCTGCGGGATGCCTATGGGAAATACCGACGAAATGTACGGCAACGAAAAGGATGGAACGAAAAGCAAGGATTACTGCAAGTACTGCTATGAAAACGGCGAGTTTACCTACAACGGCTCAATGGAAGAGATGATTGAAATCTGCGTGCCGCCGATGACCGAGAACAACCCCAGAATGACTCCGGAAGCGGCGAGAGACATGATGAGAAAGTTCTTCCTGATACTGAAGCGGTGGAACTCAAAATAAAAATACATTCGAAGAAGGTAGAAATACGGTGGGATGGAACGAAAAGTATACTAAGGCCATAAAGCCCGCAATGGGGCAGATTGAGGAGTATATCAATAATCCGCTCTGGCAGGAGCTTTGTAATTTTAAGCACGAAAACAAAACCTGAAATAGTAATATTAGGCGAGCCGATAAAGGCCGTGGGCCTGACTGTTAATACAAGCATGAAAAGTATATTTAGGGATTCAGCAGAAGTTCTTAAAAGGTTTATGGAATGTAAAAAGAAGTATGGCATACCAAATCAGAAGACGCCCTGGGAATATGTATCTCTTAGCAGAAACTTCAGCGATGATAACAATACTTGGGATTACCTGACAGGAAATGCAGTGTCCGGTGTTGAAAAAATACCGGAGGTCTTCAGTGAGTTTGAGGTGCCTTCGGGCAAATACGCCGTTTTTCATATCAGACCGAAATATAAAATTATGCTAGGGCCCGCAATAGGCAAAATGAAAAAGTACATATACGAAGACTGGCTTCCAAAATCGGAATACGAGTTTGCAGGCTGGGAGTTTGAGTACAACAGCGAAAAAATGTATGAGGAAAACCCAAACCACATTGACCTTTATGTGGCTGTAAAAGAAAAAACGTATTGATAAGACTGACACTATCCTTTATTTTTTCACGGCCTTTTCTTATAATAAAGAAAAATAAAGACGACGTAACAAACGGCACTGCTGAATTGTTTCTTTTCAGCAGTGCCGTTTTTGCTGTCCTCAAATATATTTTGCTATTACAGCTTCAGCGGTAAGCATGCCGTCGACCGCGGCGGACATTATCCCGCCCGCGTAGCCTGCTCCTTCGCCGCAGGGAAAAAGGCCGGGAATATTGGATTCTCTGTTTTCACCCCTCACGATTCTCACCGGGGAGGAGCTTCGCGTTTCGGGAGCTGTAAGAACGGCGTCGGGGTCGTCGAAGCCTCTCAGCTTTTTGGATAGT
>JAJUHS010000121.1 GCA_029267755.1 Clostridiales bacterium | reverse complement strand
GTGTATGTAGTATTGGCGGCAAGCCCGCTGAACAGGCTGACCGCATTAAACGAATCCGTACCCTTTACATAGTCGGAATAGAAGCCGGAATTTTTGTAATTATATCGGTTCAAAATCGCATAGTCGGTAGTAACCGGACTGTATTCCGGTATGTCCGCCGCCGCGGCCGGAATTGCAAGCAGAGGTTGAAATTCCAGTATTATGGACAGGCACAGGATAATGGAAACAACTTTTTTCTTCATTCTGTACTCCCCCTATTTTTTCCTGTTAAAGATGTCTGATGTTTACGGACATATAAATTATTTATCATATGTGCTCTTATTTAAGGGCGTTTCTCGACTGTTAGTTCGTTTGCCTTGCTTTCATGTTTTTAGCTTTGCTTTTCCGCTCATCCGTCAGGAGACAGGTCGGTTTCCTCTGGTGCCGTATATTCGCCGATCAGAACCACCTCCATAAGCTCCCTGGCCGTCACCCTGACACGTCCACCGCCCCAGACGACGCAATCGCCGTCAGTCCTGACGCTGCGGAAGATTCTCTCGTTTGCCAGGTCTGCATACTTCACGGTGTTCAGCTTTACGGAGAGGTCCACAATCACGATGCTGCCGCTTTCCATCTCCATAAACAGCCGGTGATCCTTCATGGGCACGACTGCCTTAATATAGCTCATGCGGTCTCCTCCTTCCGCGGCGGACAGTCCGTTTTTGCCGGGCCGAGCCTCGGCACCAACAAAACATGCCGCTCTGAAAATCACTTTAGCATAAATTTCCTTATCTCGCCTCGTACGAATGGATGATTTTTTTCAAAAAAAGCCCTCAAAAACGCAAAAAATCGCGCTCTGGACGTTGTGTGGAAACCAGCGCGTTAAACTCCAGGGATTCGGGGAATAGTTTCCTTGCCGCTATGAAAGTACCTTTTCACACCACTTGACAAGACGCCATCTTTGAATGCGTTTCTTTACAACAAAAGTGGCGCAATATGCGCCACTTTTGTTGTAAAGGCTGACCCTAATTATGTTAATTAAATGCTGCATAATTTATTACATAGAGTTTACATAACCAATGTGGATAACTATGTGGACAATGTGCACAACTTAGCTGTTTTCAAGGTTTTTTTTGCAAAAAATCAATTACACGATATTCATGGTAAGTGAATATTACATAACTGAACAAAACCAAACACAAAATACAAAAATATTTTTATATGTCGTTTTAAAACCAGGTTTTACAGATTTTATTGCCATATAAACTTGTCTGTGATAAAATAATTAAAATTTTGTGGATCGAAGCTATATTTTATAGGCAAAACCGTATCGGGGAAGGGAGGTAAAGTCATGAGCGAAGGGAATTTCAGGGGAAGTGTTTTCGGAGGATTCAATCGCAAAGATGTAGTGGATTATATCAGCAATACAGCTAAGGAATCAAATAATCTGAAAAATGAACGCGACAGTTTGAAGGCGGAAAACGAAGAAATAAAGTCCAGGCTTGTGGCCCTCGTAACTCAAAATATATGCCTTGCTCAGGAAAACAAGGAACTTAATAATGCAATTCAAAAGTTGAACGCCGAGGTTAAGGAGATGGAAGCACTGAGGAATACCGTCGCAGAGCTGCAGGCGAAGCTTGATGAAAACTTAAAAATCCTCTCCTCATATGAGCAGATAAGAGGCAGGCTTTCACAAATGGAAATTGAAGCATGTAAAAGAGCGCAGGAAATAGAGGACGAGGCAAGGGCACGGTACGATAAGATAATGGACAGAATCAGCGGGGTAATCGCTTCGCTGAGAAGCGAATATGAGCAAATACGTTCCGGCACGGCCGTTACCGCCGCGCACCTCTGCGGGGAAATGAACCGAATGGGCGAAAGGATAGAGCTTGTAAACCTTGTCCTTGAGAAGACCGCAAAGGGCTTTGACGAGCTTGACGAGTTCATCGAGGAGAGCAAGAAAATCGATTGACCGTTGGGGGGTGTGCGCTTTGGCACAGAAAGTACATACAGTTGATACCCGCTCGCTGTCCAGAGAGATAAAGCTTCTTTCCGCCGGGGACAGAGTTATATTGTCGGGAACCATATACACCGCAAGGGACGCGGCGCATAAAAGGATGTTCGAGCTTCTGGACAGCAGTGCGGAGCTGCCTTTTGATATACGCGGCGCGATAATTTACTATGCGGGCCCTACTCCCGCGAGGGAGGGAATGGCGGTAGGATCCTGTGGACCTACAACCTCGAGTCGGATGGATAAGTTTACTCCCCGCTTGCTTGATTTGGGCCTTCTCGGCATGATCGGCAAGGGAGAGCGCAGCGCCGACGTCATATCTGCGATTAAACGCAACTGCGCTATATATCTTTGCGCGGTGGGAGGGGCTGGCGCGCTTATCGCAAGGCATATAAAGACTGCTGAGGTAATCGCCTTTCCCGAGCTGGGGTGCGAATCCGTAAAAAGGATGATTATAGAAGATCTTCCTCTTACCGTCGGAATCGACTGCAGAGGGGTCAGCATTTTCGACCATTAGGTATAAGCGCAGCATAGTTGCGTGGCCTTTACGCAAAAAATCTGATAAAATTACAGCGGCTGCCCCAAAATCGGATTGTCAGGCAGCCGCGTTTATTTATTCGACGGCGATACAGGTATTTCGACACCAAAAAAAGGTAAAATGTGGATAACGATGTGCATATGTTAATAATTACCAAAAAAGTGGGTAAAACACCAAAAATCAGGGTTTGGTCTACTTCTTCGCTTCATGAGCGGGCTCTTTTATGCGCGTAGGTATAAAGCGCTTCGCAATTCCGCTCTTGCCTCTGTTTTTTATGTAAAAGTAACCTATTATTGAAAATACGAGAGCACCGATAAAATTGACAAGAAGATCCTGCATCGTGTCGATCAGGCCTATATCGATATACCCCTTCCAGGCCTCGCCGTTTACAGCAACGCTTTCAATATTTAATACAGTCGGTACATTTTTCATGTCCTTATTGAGTAAAACCGAACTGATGACAGGTATAAATGTATCCTTCTGCATATCCGTATGGAAGAATGTATCCATTCCAAATTCAAAAAACTCCCAGATAACTCCCACGGTCATGGAAAAGCAGAACGCTACAAGAGCGACGAACAAAGGCGACATATTAAAGGAGAACCTGTCGCTCCGGTTCAGAATATCTATCATCGCGATACCAATAGCGGCGCAGAGAAAACCGTTGACGGTATGGAGTATTGTATCCCAATAGGGAAAAATCAGGTAGTACTCCCGTATCTCCCCAAGTATCTCGGCGGAAAAAATGAAGAGCAGGATTATAACCTCAAGCGTATTCGGAACATCTATTTTCAGCTGCTTTTCTACAAAGGATGGCAGCGTAAAAAGAAACAGCGTTAATACGCATAGAAATACGGAGTCGTAGGATTTGTTGAAAAACTGAGTAACCATAACCGCAACGACAAGCAGACGCAGAACGAAATATGTAATGAAAAGTAGCGGAGCCTGCTTGAAACGAATTGCGATACGCTTAGTAAGCCTTACAGGCTGATTTTTTTTACCGGCTGCCATAAATAAGAACCCCTTGCTGATTATTGTTGTAAAACACATTATATATATTATCCTGCCTTTCCGCAACATTCAAATTAGGTTCCTTAATACTGTAAATTTAATGCAATCGTTCATAAAAGGTTGATTTTCAGTATGAGGTATAATAAAATAAATTTCTGAATCACGGAAAAATTAAACACTGTTTTTAAGAGAATGGGAGATACTATGGGGAAAAAATTTTCCGCAATTATTGCGATAGTGCTTCTGCTGACGCTCGTTATGGCCGGCTGCGGCAATAAGTATACCGTTACCTTTAATACGGAGGGCGGCAAGAGAGTAGGCGGCGGAGAGCTCAGGCAGAAGGTAGAAAAGGGCCAGAGCGCGACACCTCCCGAGCTTGAAAGAAGCGGATATATTTTTGTTGACTGGAACGACACGCTGACGCCATCTGATTCCGACAAAACCGTAAGCGCAATATGGAAAAAGGCTTATACGGTTACCTTCAATCCTACGGGCGGAACCGTGAAAAACGGCAAAACCACGCAGATAGTCGGCGAGGGGGATTCCGCCGAGGCTCCTGAGATAGTAAGGGACGGCTATGAATTTGCGGGCTGGGATAAGGACTTCAGTACGGTAAACGGCAATCTGACGGTGAATGCGAAATGGTTCGGTACATATCTGGTAACCTTTGACCCGAACGGAGGAACCGCTTCGGGTTCGGAACTGGTTCAGTCAGTAAAAGCCGGAGAATCGGCTAGGGCTCCGGAAGTGAAGAAGGATGGTTATATTTTTCTGGGCTGGGATGGTTCCTATACGAATCTGACAGAAGACGTCAGGGTTACCGCAAAATGGGCCAGGCTGTATACGGTCACCTTCGATCTTAACGGAGGGACGCTTGCAAAAGGCTCCCTTTCTCAGCAGGTTGCGGACGGTAGCCCTGCAGCCGCGCCGTCATGCTACAAAACAGGCTATACGTTCATGGGCTGGAATGCCGATTTCAACGCCGTCCATTCGGACATGACCGTTACGGCGCAGTGGAGCGAAAGCGCCTATGTTCCCACCGAACTTTATAAAATGGCGTCTCAGGCGACTGTCGAGATCAACACGTTTACGGAGTCCGCCGCCTCAAAATCGCTGGGTTCGGGTTTCTTTATAGATTCAAACGGGACGCTGCTGACAAACTTCCATGTTCTCGCCGGAGCATACAGAGCGGAGGCTAAGCTTAACGACGGAAGCGTTTGCGAGATAACGCAGATACTGGGATATGACATTTCAAGGGATCTCGCGATAGTAAAGGTCGCGAAAACGGGGAATCCATATCTGAAGCTATCGTCCCGCGGTGTTGTGACAGGTGAAAAGGTCTATACTTTGGGCAGCTCGAGAGGAATGACTGGAACCTTCTCCGATGGTATGGTATCTACGGCATCCAGAACGGTGTTGGGAATAGAATGCATACAGATAAGCGCCCCCATATCAACCGGCAACAGCGGCGGCCCTCTCCTTAACATTTACGGCGAGGTCGTCGGCGTGAACAGCCTTACGGTTGCAAGCGGGCAGAATATTAATTTCTCTATAAATATAAATGAGTTCTACAAGGTAAACACTTCGTCGCCCATTTCCGTTATGCAGTTCTATTCGGAAACGTATTTCAACGGAAACGGCATATTTACGATGATTTTCGATGAGCTGGAGCCTAACGATTCTGTCGAAAAGGCTCAGGCGATTTATCTCGGAGGCACTACAACGGCAAAGATATCCGGTGGCGGAGACGTGGATTGCTATAAGTACGCAGTTGCGGAAGCCGGAAATATCAGCCTTATTATCATTCCCCAGAGCGCCGCAGCCGGTAAGCTAAGCTGCGTACTTACCGACGAGAAAGGTAAAGTACTCGCTACGGCAAATTACAGCGATCAAGCGGGAAGCTCAGGCGCTTTGAAGATTAGCTATAATGCTGAGACGCCGCAGAACTATTATGTGCGTTGCTTCATGGCGGAAGGAGTTACGGACAGCACTCCGGTATACTACATTATGCACGTTTATTGACAACGTGAACATATGGCCAATAATAGACAAGAAAAGGGGCAGTAGTAAGACGGCCCGAAAAAAACAGAGAGGAGGCGATCTGCAAATGCAGACGCTTCTTCTCTGTTTTGCTATAATTTGGTTATACCGTGTTGGGGAATAT
>JAJUHS010000150.1 GCA_029267755.1 Clostridiales bacterium | reverse complement strand
ATTCAGATGGATCTGAAAAACGACGGCCTCACCTACGAAATTATCAAGTCCGCGTTTGAAATCACAAGGGAAGCAAGAATCCAGATACTTGACGAGATAATGCTGCCCTGCATTTCCAAGCCGAGGGAGGAGCTTTCCCCTTACGCCCCCAAGATGATACAGATGAAGATTGACGTCGATAAGATCCGCGAGGTCATCGGCTCCGGCGGAAAGACGATTCAGAAGATCTGCGCGGATACCGGAGCGAAGGTCGATATCGAGGACGATGGAAGCATCTTTATTTCCAGCTCCGATATAGAGGCCTGCCGAGCAGCAAAGGCGATGATAGACAATATTGTGTTCGTGCCAGAGGTCGGCAAGCTTTATTACGGCAAGGTCGTCCGCATACTCCCCATTGGTGCTTTCGTCGAGCTGGTTCCCGGCAAGGACGGAATGATCCACATTTCAAAGCTCGAAAACCGCCGCGTCGAGAAGGTCGAGGACGTTCTCAACGTCGGGGACATGACATGGGTGAAGGTGATTGAGATAGACGAAAAGGGACGCGTCAACCTCTCACGCAAGGACGCAATCAAGGAACTCCAGCAACAGGGACTGACCGATTGATATGATTTTAAAGACCCCAGCCTTTTGCAAACCGTAAGTTTGGGCCCGGTAACCGGCACAGCTTTCAGGAATACATGGGCCGGGGTCTTTCGGCTTGCGTCGGCACAATCCAGCGAGCCTTTAAAACAACTTGCAATAGTGTTATGCGAGTGCTATAATCGGATTCGACGATAAGTACTTTTTGGAGACAGACATGCAGGATTATTCTTATAAAGATTTTGAGATTATAGATTCGCATACGCATATTTTCCCTTCCGCGATCGCCGTAAAGGCCGCAAAAAACATAGGCGACTTCTACAATCTGCCTCCGTCGCATTCCGGATCTCCGGAGGGACTACTGGAACAGGGAAGCAGATACGGGGTTAAGAAGTATCTTGTCTGTTCTGTCGCAACCTCGCCGAGGCAGGTAAGGGACATAAACAATTTTATAGCACGGGAGTGCTCCGAGCATCCGGAGTTTTTCGGTTTCGGAGCGCTGCACCCCAGGATGGAAGGCCTCGAGGACGAGGTAAACCGCATAATCAAAATGGGACTCCGCGGAATAAAGCTTCATCCCGATTTTCAGGAGTTCAACCTGGATTCGCCTGAAGCGTATCATATGTATGAGGCGGTTGACGGCAGGCTCCCGTTCCTGTTACATATGGGTGACAAGAGATATACTTTTTCGAGCCCCGAAAGGCTTGCCAAGGTGCTTGACGATATGCCGAAGCTTCAGGTAATAGCAGCGCACTTTGGGGGCTATAACTGCTGGGACAGCGCGAGGGAGCTTTTGAAGCGCCCGAGAGTCAAGGTGGATACCAGCAGCTCGCTTTTCGCGCTGGATAAAGAGTATGTAAAGAAGCTTATTTATCACTACGGAGTGGAAAACTGCTTTTTCGGAACGGACTTTCCGTTGATGAACTATCCGGCGGAAATTGAAAGCTTTATGTCGCTCGGCCTGCCATACGAGGATGCCCGGAGGGTTTTGAGTTTAAATTTTAGGGAATACTTTAAATTATAAGGGGGTTTTATCATGGACGATAAGGTAAAGGAATTATTAAGCAAGATCAAGGAAACTGCGACGATTGCTGCGGATGCCGCAGAGTCGGCGGCAAGACAGGTGAGCCAGAAGACAGGAGATACCCTTGAAATGGCGAAGCTTAACATGAAGATATTCGATCTCAATACCGAAATAGGCGTAAGCATGCGCGAAATAGGCAAAATCGTATACGACACGCATACGGGAAAAGTAACTGATGAGAATGCGCTTTCTGAAATTATCAAAAGCGTTGATGAGAAAAACGCGGAAATAGAAAGCTATAAGGCAAAGCTCGCCGAGTTTAAGAAAAGCGTCGTTTGCGCGGTTTGCGGGGAAACCTGCAGCAAGGGCGACACCTTCTGCAAAAAGTGCGGCGCGAAGCTGGACAAATAAAAACTCAATAGGCCGACGGGGGGACGCTCACCGGGCGTCCCCTTGTTACTTGTTATAAGTTGCGGTATTAAAATACATTAATTTGAATATGATAGTCCGTATAAGCAAGAGTGCGCTGAGCCCTTGCAGGGTACAAGCAGGGAAAACGGCAGGGTACTTTTACGGGAGGAAGCTTTATGTCTGAAAAGAAAAGCCAGAGTTATCTGCACGGCGCCGCGATTCTTGCGGCAACGGTTGCAATCGTTAAAATTTTCGGCGCGGTTTACAAGATCGCCCTGGGGAACATTATAGGCGACGAGGGATACGCCCATTTTACCGTGGCATACAATATTTTTAGCGTGCTGCTTACACTCTCGACAGCCGGATTTCCGATTGCGGTATCGAGGATGATATCGGAGGCAAACGCCCTTGACCGCAGAAAACAGATAAAGCGCATTTTCAGAGTTTCCACAATAACCTTCTGCGTTCTTGGCCTTATAGGAACGTCGATAATGCTGTTCTTTTCAAAGCAGCTCGCGATAAGCATGGGGGACATAGAAGCAGCGCCGAGTATTCTGATGCTGTCACCTTCGATATTCTTCGTATGCCTTATGTCTGCATACAGGGGCTATACCCAGGGCCACTCGGATATGAAGCTTACTTCAGTTTCCCAGATAATCGAAGTGCTCTGCAAGGTGTTTTTCGGCATTCTTCTCTCTTGGCTGTTTCTCAAAAGAGGACTGCCGGCGGCTTCGGCCGGCGCGATCGCCGGAGTTACCATAGGTTCCGTGCTGGCGAGCCTTTACAGCGCCGCCTACATAAAGAATATGAGAAAGACGCGGACTCGGATTTCGGCCGAGACGGACCGTCCGGACAGCAACGGCAGAATATTCAAAAATCTTGTCAAAATAGCTGTGCCGGTCGCCCTGGGATCTTCCGTGCTCAGCATTATAAACCTCATTGACACCAAGCTTATTATGAACCTTCTTCAGGATAAGGCACACTTCAGCTATGAGGACGCGAAGGTTTTGTTCGGGGTGTTCGGAAAGGTACAGACCCTTTTCAACCTCCCTTCCGCCTTCGTTGTGCCTTTGACTATTAGCATAATTCCGGCGATCGCGGCATTTGCGGCGCAGCGGAAGGACAGGGAAGCGGCGGAAGCCATGCAGAGCTCGATGAAGATTACGACCCTGCTTGGACTCCCGGCTGCCGTAGGACTCAGCGTTTTGGCAAAACCGATAATGGAGGTTTTGTACCGAGGAAGCGCGCCGGAGGGCGTGGGGCTGCTGATGATACTCGGCATATCTTCCTATTTTGCCTGCCTTACTCTGATAACAAATGCCGTTCTGCAGGCCTACGGACATGAACGAATCCCTATTATAACGATAACGATTGGCGGTATTGTCAAGATAGTCATTGATCTGACGCTGGTGGGGAATCGGCATATCGGCATATTCGGAGCGGCCATAGGTACGCTTTCGTGCGATGTCCTTATATCCGTGCTGAACCTTCTGCTGATTAAAGCGGCGGTTAAGAAGGCTCCGAGCTATGCCAGGATATTTGTAAAACCTGTTTTGTGTTCTGCGGTAATGGGAGCCTCGGCCTCTTTGAGCTATATGCTGTTTTCAAAGTTTACGACAGGGGCTTTTGGTTCCGGAAGGGTCTGGGCGGCGACGGCTGCTGCGATGGTCGGCGCTGT
>JAJUHS010000134.1 GCA_029267755.1 Clostridiales bacterium | reverse complement strand
GTGGTCACCGGATTTACGGGCGGTACTTCCCTTTCAGCTTCGGGCTTCACAGTAAACGACCCAGGCTCAAATACCAGAACCACCTTGCAACAGGTTATCAGCAGCTACCCATACTTCTATAAGCTGATGCATTATTAAACCACGCATGGCAAATGATAGGCCGCGTTAGCGTTAATGCAAACGCGGCCTTAACTTTTAGCCTGGGTTTCCTTACTTTAAAGTAATAAGAAATTCTAAATTTTTATTGACAACTTGCCGTAAAAATGCTAGTATAATCAAGCATATTGGACGGATTGCGTCTCCTGCATTTATTAGCACGAGTGGTGGAATTGGCAGACTCGCTAGATTCAGGTTCTAGTGTCCACTTCGGACGTGCGGGTTCAAGTCCCGCCTCGTGCACCAAAAAAATCCATGTGCCAGGTATAAACCGGCACATGGATTTTTTGCATTTTTGGGTTGGTGTTTTTTATGATATATTGGGCTCATATTATTTATTTAATACGCAAATAAGGCTTTTCCACGAGAATTTTATGAGAATGCAACTGTTGGTTGCCAAATTTTAAAGCCATATTGATGGCATGCAACCGAAAAATATATTATGATTTTCTTGCAACGTTGCGATTGAAATTTAAGAAAGAGGAATCCAACTATGATATTAGCGGAAAAAATCCTGTCGCTGAGAAAGAGCAATGGATGGTCTCAGGAAGAACTGGCTGAAAAATTGAACGTATCGAGGCAGTCGATATCAAAATGGGAAAGTGCTGCCGCGATACCAGACATCAACAGAATACTGGAGCTAGCGAAGCTTTTTGGAGTAACAACCGACTATCTTTTAAAGGACAATATTGAAAAGGTGGAGCATTCTGACGAAGACGAAGTGGATAATCGAATTCGTGTTTCGTTACAGGAATCGAACGACTTCTTAAAAAGCATAGTAGGCTATGGAAGAAAAACCGCATTTGGCGTGATGCTTTGTATTCTGTCCCCGGTGCTTTTGCTTTTGTTTTCAGGAATGGTGGAAACCGGCGCCATGCCAGAGGTTTTTGCATATGGTATTGGCATTGTCGCGTTGTTATTACTCGTTTCTGCGGCCGTCGCTGTATTTATTATCTCGAGTACCCAAATGAAACGCTTCAATTACCTGAAGAAAGGCGATTTTGAGCTTGAATACGGAGTGTTTGGCATTATAAAGGAAAAACGGGCGGTTTTTGAGAAAGAGTATCTTTACAAAACGGTTATTGGTATTGTCCTTTGTATCCTAGGAGCAATCCCGCTTATAATCGCTGGTTTATCCGAAGCTTCGGATATGGTATGCATCGCTTTTACAGCATTGATTTTGGTGGTTGCTTCTGTAGGGGTATACCTTTTTATTTCTGTCGATACGGTTAAGGGCGGCTATGACCAGCTCTTACTCGAAGGCGAATTTGAACATGGGCTAAAAGAGGATAATAAGAGAAAAATGAAATTCGGCGTTGTCTACTGGCTGATTATTGTCGCTGTCTATCTGGGATGGAGCTTTGTTACAAACAAGTGGGGGATCACATGGGTAGTTTGGCCGATTGCTGCGTTGGTTTTTGCGGGTATCTCCGTAGCTCTTAACGGCTCGCAGAATAGATGAGGAAGCAGTGCTATAGGCTCTTAAGATATGTTCACTGTCTGATCAATTTTATTTCAGATGGTCTTACTCACACAATTTCCTTAGCATCTTTCCTATATCTTCTTTTATACTGCCATAGATATTCTAAAGCCTGTATTTTGGCGCAAATACGATATGATACTTACATTCCCACTTCGTGTGTGCTAAACTGTCTGTGTCAAGTTTCATCCAGACTTGATTCCTCTTTTGTTTTTTCGTGCGGTTGGCGAACCTGTATGTATTATAACAAAGGAGGATTATTTTTCTTTGCATAGCTAAAGCTTTTTGGAACCACCGGCACTGCCGGTGGTATTCGTTGTACAACAAAGTGCCGCAGGAACGATGTTCCTGCGGCATCTAATTATACTAGCAGCACCATCTGCGGCGACGGCAACAAGGTCTGCTCCTTCTGCGGCAACACATAATCACACCCCCTAAAAGATGCTCACTTCATTATATTCCGATGCCAAGAGTTTGGTCAAAATCGCATTTTTCTATAATTTGGATAAAAAATGTGAAATTTCTGTAGATTTGCATAAATAATATTCGAAAAATACTATGTCGATTTTTGACATCAAAGGTTGAACTTTGCCAAGTTTTCTAATATTATATAATTAAAATAATTGAATAGAGCTTTACATAATTATATTTTTACCAATGTATTTTTTAAACTCTATGGCTACCTAATGCAAAAAGTAACGGCAGAGCAAATGCCTGCAATACGGGCAAATTTATCGAGTCACTCCCCCATTTGCGCTCACGTATCTTTTTTCTCATTGGTTTGCCATAACCTTAACTTTAATAATACCGGAGGAGCAAACCTAATGAAAAAACTGATTATCTGTATTCTGATAGCGCTTACTCTTCTGAGCCAAATTGCGGGTTCCGCCCTTGCTGCCGATATATCGAAACCAGTCCGCACCTTTTCTGACGTTGCCGATACGGACTGGTTTTTTAAATATGTGAGTGAGCTCAGTACGAGCAATGTATTAATCGGATATCCGGACGGCACCTTCAAGCCAGAGAACACCGTTACATACGGCGAGGCTCTGAAGCTTATAATTCTTGCAGCGGGTTATAACCAGCAAGCCCCTATAAGCACCCATTGGGCAAGCGGATATCTGAACTTCGCAATTATCAAAGGCTTTGTCGAGGTAGGATACATACAAAACCTGGACGCACCCGCCCCCCGCCTTCAGATAGCGCGCATTGCGTCTAAGGCGCTTAATCTGGCGGCTCCGAGCATACGCACTCCGTTTGCCGATACAAGCAGCCCATATGTACTTTCGCTTTACGAGAAGGGCATTGTCGAGGGCAGCTACAACACGGACAAGGTTCTGGTATTCAACCCGGACAGCAATATAATACGATCGGAGATAAGTGCAATAATTTGGAGAATCAATAATCTCAACAAGTCCGGCACAGGCAGCGGCACAGGCAGCGGCACAGGTAGCGGCACACAACCAGCACAGATCAAGTACGGCTCTCAGTGGCTGGACGTCCTTGAGGGCGTTCCCGTAAATTCATACAACCCGGACAACTTCTATCTCTCAAACGGCGTTATGCAATACAGGTCTGCTACGGTTCAGACCTATGCCGGGATCGACGTTTCCAGATACCAGGGTACAATTGACTGGAAGAAGGTCAAAGCTTCGGGAATAAGCTTCGTTATAATACGCCTCGGATACCGCGGTTACGAAACAGGCAGCCTGAATTTGGACGAAAATTTCGAACAAAATATCAAGGGTGCGACCGAAGCCGGACTTGATGTCGGTGTATACTTCTTTTCCCAGGCGATAACTGAGAAGGAGGCGATCGAGGAAGCGGATTTCGTCCTGTCGCACCTCCAAAATTACAAGCTTACATACCCGGTAGTGTTTGACTGGGAAGTTATCGGGGGCTCCGCCGCCCGCACGGATAATATGGACACCAATATCCTGTGTCAGGCTGCCGCCGCCTTCTGCAAAAAGGTATCTGACGCCGGCTATAAGCCGATGATCTATTTTAATTCCTACTGTGGGTATCTAAAATACAATCTCAGCAAAATATCTACAATAGACTTCTGGTTCGCCCAATATTCTGAAAAACCGACGTTCTATTATAACTTCCAGATGTGGCAGTATTCCTCCTCCGGAAAGGTCGACGGAATCAACGGAAATGTCGATATGAACATTTGCTTTAAGAAATATAGTTAAATATTAAAAACGGATGCACGAGGCATCCGTTTTTATATTAACAGGACTTACTTGTAGCAAATAGGCATCTCCCTTTTATGTCCGCTTATCCTGTGGAAGCGCTCGATAATCTCAAGATCCGCCGGCTCCGCTTTTCCGTTCAGAAGATAATCGTCGATCTTCGCATAGCTTATGCCCATTTCCCCCTCGTCCGTCTGCCCTTCAAAAAGTCCGGCGGACGGAGCCTTGTCAATTATATTTTGGGGGGCTCCGAGAAAACGCAGGA
This sequence comes from Clostridiales bacterium, assembly GCA_029267755.1. Classification (GTDB taxonomy): domain Bacteria; phylum Bacillota; class Clostridia; order Oscillospirales; family Oscillospiraceae; genus DUPK01. The sequence continues at coordinate 509 of JAJUHS010000134.1, read as the reverse complement.
ATTCATATACCTCGGTCACCGTAAGGTCGGCAATGGGGTTAAAATCATATGCGCCGTCACCCCATTTTGTGAAATAACCCATATACCCCTCGCTCCTGTTGCCGGTTCCCGCGACGATCCTGTTCTCCGACGCCGCAATCGCATAAAGCGTCATCATACGGAGACGCGGAGCGATATTGGCTATTGCAGCCGGCGTAAGCTCGGCCGCCGCGCCGAAGGTTTTTACCGCAAGTGTCTTCAGCTCGGTCAGATCGACCATGCGCGTTTCGATTCCAAACTGCTTAGCGGCTGCTGTCGCGTCGTCGAGATCCTCTGCGAAGTTGCGTTTAGACGCGCATGGCATTGTAACCCCCAGGGTGTTTTCACAGGCTCTGCGGCAAAGTATGCCCACAAGGGTGCAGTCCTTTCCCCCACTGTTGCCGTAAACGATTCCGGCGGCCCCGCTCTCCTTCAAAACGTTTTTTATGAAGCCTATTCTTTTTTCGAGCTCTTCCTGATAGTTTCTCATT
>JAJUHS010000152.1 GCA_029267755.1 Clostridiales bacterium | reverse complement strand
TCAATCCATGTGCGGCGAAAAGCTATATGCTTTAAATGCCTAATAAAAGCGTATCAACCGGAGCGTGCAAAGCTCCGGTTGTCTTTTTTGTATGGCAAGCAAGCGCTTGCACATATCAGATAAGCATTATTACAATAGCGGCACCCGCTGCTATGCCGAGCATTGTGCGCGTTTTCCCTTCCCTGTCCCTTTCGCTTTCCGCTTTTGCGAGAAAGGTTTCCATCCGCTTTCTGGTCGAGGCTATCGCTTCCGCCTGTCTTTCGGTATCGTATCGTCCGAGAGCGCTGCCAAGCTCCAAAAGCGGCTGCATTTCCGCTTCTCTCAAATCCAGCTCCTCGGACTCGAGAAGGGCCGAGCGCCAAGCATCGGAAAACGGCCTTCCGCGCATCTTTTTCTGCTTGACAAGGCAGGCCATAAAGAAGGTTTTTGCAGGCTCCCCCGTTTCCCTCACCAGAAGCTCAAGAAGCTCCGGTAGCGGCGTGAGACGGGTGCAAATCTCCGAGCGCATAATATCAAGTCCGGCTATAATGGACGAAAAGCTTCTCACCCTGTTTTTCAGCTGCTCCGCGGAGGATATTCCCACCGCGGTGGTTGCCGCCGTGATTATTACGGAACCTATTATTTTGACCGCAGATACCATCTTGTCCTCCCGCACTTATTACTTCCCGCGCCGCAGAGCGCCTGACGCTCCGCCCTGAGAAAGATTCACCACAGTTGAAGTCCTGCCCGTCTTTGTTTTCGTGATAACCACCGCTTTTTTGAATATGCCCTGGGAAAGCAGTTCACGGTAAAGGCTTCTCTTGTACAGCTCGCTTATATCCGATGCGTGCGCCGTCGCGATAAGCCCAACCCCGCAATTGAAGGCATTTTCAAGCGCCTTGGCGTCGCGCGGTGCGGTTATTTCGTCCATTGCAATGATTTCTGGATTCATGGTGCGAAGAAGCAGCATGACCGCCTCGTCCCTCGGACAACCCGACAGCACGTCGGTACAGGGGCCGACATCCATCTGCGGCACTCCTCCCCTGACTCCCGCAAGCTCATCCCTCTCGTCGGCCAGAGCGACACGCTTTCCTCTGTCCGAGAGGATTCTGACTATATCGCGGAGCATGGTGGTTTTGCCTCCGCCCGGAGGCGAGATTACGACAGCCGACACAAACGCTCCCTCTTCCAGCAGCTTTTCCGCCGCTTCCCTGCCGCATTCCTTTATTTCCTTCGCTATGCGCACCGTGAGTGACGATACGGAGCGTATGCCGTCGATCTCTCCGTCCTTCATGACCGCTGTTCCGCAGATGCCTATCCTGTGCCCGCCGAAGCCTGTCACAAAGCCGCCCCTTATGCTGTCCTTGGCCGAGTGCAGCGAAGATTCCGTCGCTATTTCGAGCACATCGTAAAGATTCCTCGGCGTAACCTTTACGCTGCCCAGCGTTCTTTCCCCCGACGGGGTTAGTATGCTCGGAAGGAAGCCGGCCCGAAGGCGGAATTCCTCAGCCTCCGCCTTATCGCCCTTCGGAACCGCCTCAAAGGTTTCCTGCAGCCCGTAAGGAAGCAGCGCGGCAGCGTTCATGTATCTTGAAACAAGGTAATCCACATCCATCCTTATCCCTCCGTAACCTATACTTATTTTCCCGCAGCTCTTTTTATGACATGCCGAAAAAACTATTGCGATCCGAACCTATAAATGCTAATATTGAAGTATATTACATAATTTTAAATGGAAAGAGGTCGCAATTATGAGTAAAGCTCTTGATTTTCTATGCTCTGCAAGGCCCTTCTACTACGCGACGGTCGAAGACGGAAAACCGAAAGTCCGTCCCTTCGGCTTCTGCATGGAGTTTGAAGGCAAGCTCTATTTCGGAATGGGCAAGCATAAAAAATCCTTTAAGCAGACGATCGAAAACCCCTACATCGAAATCTGCGTCTGCAATTCAGAAAATCAATGGATACGCATCAGCGGCAAGGCCGTTCTCGACGACCGTCCGGAGGTCATGGAGAAGGTTTTCGAGGTCAATCCGAATTTAAAAATGCTCTATAACGAGAAGACCGGCAACGTGCTAGGCAACTTCTATCTTGAGGACGGCGAAGCCGAAATCATGGATATGAAGGGAAATTTTGAGAAATTTAAGGTATGACAGCCATATAAGTAAAGCCTGCCCCGAAAAAGGGCAGGCTGCTTTTTGAAAACGGTGATGGATTTGTACTGGAAATATGTTGTCGCGTATCTGGTAATAATCAACCTTATCAGCTTTATCGCGATGGGCGCCGACAAGCGGAGTGCGGTTCGGAATGAAAGGCGCATACCTGAAAGGACGCTTTTTCTGATTGCAATTATCGGAGGCTCGCTCGGGTCAATTCTTGGAATGAAGGCATTTCGACACAAAACCAGGCACAAACGCTTTGTCATTGGAATGCCGCTTATCCTTTTTGTTCAGGCCGTTATGGCTTTTTATCTTGCGTCAAAAAAGTAATGCGGAGAACCTGCTTGCGACAGGTTCTTTCAAGCTGAAAAGAGAGGGTTCATTTATAACTTCCTCTCTTTTTTCTTATCTTATTTTGCCAGTTCGACCAGTCTCCTCAGCCTATGGTTAAGACAGGATTTGCCTACCGGCGGGTCGAAGATCAAAGCCAGCTCGCTCAGGCTCGCGTCAGGGTTCTCCTTCCTTATTCTCGCCGTTTCCCGGAGCTTTTCCGGAAGGGTACCCAGCACTCCGGTCTTCTCGAGCCGCTCTATCGCCATAAGCTGATCCAGCGCGGCGAAGGCGGTTTTGCTGACGTTCGCCGTCTCGCAGTTTACTCGGCGGTTGACGCTGTTGCGCATATCCTTTTCCACCTTTGCGGACATCACTTCCATCGCCGCCACGGGAGCGCCGATGGTCGTAAGGAAATCCTCGATTGCCTCGCTCTGTTTGAAATAAAGTATGTAATTTCCGCTTCTTGAGGTTTCCTTCGGGGAGAAGCCCATATCCAACAGCAGAGAATACGTTTCCCGGCTCACGTTATAGTGATCCGTAACCAGCTCCAAATGATAACGCTTTCCGGGGTCTGTAACCGAACCGCCCGCGAGGAAGGCCCCGCGCACAAATGACGTGCGGCAGCAGTCGTCCTCCAGCACACCCCTGTTTATGTGGTGTGCCAGAACCTTTCCGCTTTCGTATCCGTAAACGTTAAATATTTTCCTTATTTTTTCCTGATTGTTTATAATAAACGTCTGCTTACCCTCTTTGGAAAGCTGAGGTACGCAGTCGAATCCGAATCCCAGAGCGCGCTTGAAAAGCCGGGGCAGCCTAACGGCGAGCGCCTGACTTTCGGTTACTATCCTTATCTCTCGCTCGGTGAATGTATTGCAGTAAAGAAGTATCCCATATATTTCGGCCGGAACGCAGCAGGG
>JAJUHS010000130.1 GCA_029267755.1 Clostridiales bacterium | reverse complement strand
TCCTTCCATATCGGTTTTGTTTTATTTCTCCTAACATACCTGACGCAGGTATGTTAAAAAGCCTCAGCTGGTCATGATCCTTAGTATTTCCTCGTCTGTAACCTGCATACCATCCTTCGCGAGCTTTCCGACGCTTTCAATGGTGGCCTCGATGCTGTCCTTTACGATACCCTCTCCCGACTGAAAGCCTCTTCCCTGCATTGTCATATAGCAGGCAAGGAGCGCCGCGTCCACACTTGACGCTATTTTCGCCGCACAGGACGGCTTTGCGCCGTCGCATACGATACCGGATACGTTCGCGAGCGTATTAGTTATCGTTCGTGCTATCTCCTCTACTCCACCGCCGAAAAGATAGGTTATGCCCGCTCCCGCTCCTGTTGCGGCGCTTACCGCGCCGCAGTATGCGGAGAGCCTGCCGACCTTCGTTTTTTGATAGATCGCAACGAGATTGCTGATACAAAGCGCCCGGTAAAGCCTGTCCTCAGTCACATGAAGCTCCCTCGCATATACAATAACGGGCAGAGATGCGGTCATTCCCTGATTGCCGCTGCCGGAATTAATTACGACCGGCATTTCACACCCGCTCATACGAGCGTCGGAGCCCGCAGCCGCCGCGGCCTTTGCCCTGACCTTGACGTCATTTCCGTATACATTCAGCAGCGTCATGCCGATATTAGCGCCGTATATTCTTTGAAGTCCCTCTTCGGCTATGGCGGTGTTGTATTCGACCTGTCTGCTCAAGGTATCCCTAACGTCATCAATCTTGACCGTATTGGCAAACTCAATTATACCCTCTACGCTCATCCAATCCCAGTTTGCGGTTCCTGTGTTTTCCTCGCAGAGGCTGTGCGGGACATCCAGCAGCACTTCTCCGTTTTTCTCTATTCTAACTATTCCGGTGTGCGTATGTATTATTTCCACAAGTGAGCTGTTCTCGCCCTTAAACGCTTTTATAACCACATGAAGCTTTGCCGGAGTATTTAAAAGCTCTTCCTCACACATCCCTTTTTTCAAAAGTTCCTTTGTCTTCTTAAGATGCTCCGGTTTCACGCCCGAAAGAACCTCCAGCTCTTTGGAAGCATCTCCTCCTACGGCTCCTATTATCGCCGCGGCCCCGATCCCCCTGAGATCCTTTGTTGTCGGAACAATAACGCCCTTAACGTTCTTTATTATATTTCCGCTGCATTGGGCGATTATTCTGTCCGGAAGCGCTCCGAGTACCTCGCGCGCCTTCGCCGAGGCATAGGCTATTGCAATTGGCTCTGTACAGCCTAAGGCAGGTATCAGCTCCTCCCTTAGTACATTCTTATACTTTTCATACACATCTTTGCTTAAGCTCATCTGACCATTTCCTCACTGTATCATTTTGATACATATGTTTCCTTTTGATAATCGAATTATAGCAACAGTCCGCTGAGTTTGCAACAGAATTTCGCTCATTATTTATACTTTTTTACATTTTGACAATATCATTTCAGGTTATTTGTATATTGTCCACACACAGTCGCCATCATTTTCTCATATTGATACATATTGCTCATTATTGCCGCGCCGCTTTTTTGTTTTTAATTGCCCATTTGCCGATTAATTCGTAAAAGTGCCTTTAATCGCGGTTCCCTTGTAATTTATTTTTAAATATTTGATTACACTTGAAAAGCGCTGGATTTTATGTCACTATGTTATTTATAATAAATACAAAATTCCCCTATGGGAGGTTAAAGAAATGTCCGATACCCAAGCTATCAAGCAGAAAATATTAGAGCTGAAAAAAGAAAAAAACGCCCTTATTCTGGCGCACTATTACCAGCCTCTCGAAGTTCAGGACGTTGCGGATCACGTCTGCGACTCGTTTGAGATGGCAAAGCTCGCAAGAGGCGCCGCACAGAGTATAGTCGTAATCTGCGGAGTCGTATTTATGGGCGAAAGCGCCAAAATACTGAACCCTGACAAAAAAATACTCATCCCCGTCGCAGACGCCGGCTGTCCCATGGCGGATATGGTCACGCCGGAGGACGTAATTAGGCTTCGAAAGGAACATCCAGACGCGGCTGTGGTATGTTATGTCAACTCTTCCGCAGCAGTTAAGGCTGTCAGCGATATCTGCTGCACTTCCTCGTCTGTGCTGAAGGTCGTACGTTCGCTTAAGGAGCGTAAAATCATCTTTATTCCCGACAAAAATCTCGGGTCTTACGTCGCAAAAATGGTTCCGGAAAAGGAGTTTATACTTTTTAACGGCTTCTGCCCCGCCCACAACAGAATTTCAGAATCTGACGTCCTGGCGGCGAAATCGGCGCACCCAGGCAGCGTCTTTGCGGCTCATCCCGAATGCCGCGAAGAGGTGCTCAGGCACGCCGATTTTATTGGAAGCACTTCCCAGATACTTGAATATGCCCGCAGCTCAAGCGCCGAAGCCGTAATCATCGGTACGGAAGAGGGCGTTCTCGAGCGGCTCAGAAAAGAACTGCCCGACAAAAAAATATTCTCTGTCGCGCCTAATTTTATATGCCGGAACATGAAGAAAACCGGCCTCACGGAGCTTTATAACTGTCTTATCAACGAACAGACCGAGGTAACGCTTGCACCCGAAGAAATCGCCGCCGCAAAATCAAGTCTTGACCGTATGGTCAGCATTTAATTCGGACTCAAAAAACCATTGAAGCGGGAATTGAGGCGCAGAGCGCAACCTTCTCGGATAATATAAAAGCGGTACAGCCCTGCTGCACCGCTTTTATGTTTTTCCGTCAAAACGCTGACCGCATTTCGGACAGGTAATATGGATCCTGCCCTTTCCTCTCGGCACCCGCAGAATATTTTTGCAGCTTGGGCACTTGAAGAACTTGTGCGTCTTTGACGATTTAATCTGTATTACTTTTTGTTTGAAATAATCCCTAACCGGATAAAAAACCTGCATGAACTTAGCGTCTTCCGACCGCCTTTTGACTATATTCTTCGACAACACCCTGAAAAAACAATAGGCGAACATAGCCAGACAAATGATGCTCAGAACCCAGTGCCTTAAAAATCCGTTTATCATATACAGCACTGCTGCCGCAATAAATAACGATATCGATATATTATCGGGTCCGTTGCGACCGGCCATGAAGCGCTGCAAAAATCCCATAATAACAACTCCATAACTGTTTTGTAACCTAAATTATAGACTGCTAAGGGACCTTTTTCAAGCGGTCAAATTTGAATGGTTTGTAAATTTTACACAAACTGCGGCGAAATTTGCGCCAGTTTTAATAGGCTACGCCCCAGATTATGGTCGTATTGCAAGACCTGCCGCATACTGGGCAGACGCCCTCCTTCCCGTCCTGGGAAAGAGGCATACACCTTGAGGAAACTCCGGCATATTCTTTGAGCTTAAGCTCACACTCGGTATCTCCGCACCACTTCGTGCGAACAAAGCCGCCCTTCGTGTTGATTATTTCTTTTATATCGTCGGCCGTTACCGCGTCATAGGTATGCTCCTCAAGGTTGCGCTTTGCCTTGTCGAAAAGGCCCTGCTGAACCGCGTCAAGTAGTTCCGGAATCTTCGCTTCAAGCTCTTCAAGCGCTATCACGGTCTTCTCACCGTTGTCACGCCTTACGGCGACGCACTGCCCGTTTTCGATATCCTTCGGCCCTATCTCAATTCTGAGCGGGACGCCCTTCATCTCGTATTCTGAGAACTTCCAGCCCGGACTGTTATCGGAAAAGTCGCCCCTTACCCTAAGGCCGGCTGCCTTCAAACGGTTAATAAGCTCCCAAGCCTTATCTGTTACTCCATCCTTATGCATAGCAATAGGCAGTACGATAACCTGTATAGGAGCTATTTTGGGAGGTAGTACAAGCCCGTTGTTGTCGCCGTGGGTCATAATAAGGCCGCCGATAATTCGTGTGGAAAGGCCCCATGATGTCTGATGGGGATATGTGAGCTGGTTGTTCTTATCGGTAAAGGTAATGCCAAACGCTTTTGCGAAGCCGTCGCCGAAATAATGCGAGGTTCCCGACTGCAAGGCTTTTTTGTCGTGCATCATGCACTCTACCGTGTATGTGGCTTCCGCTCCCGCGAACTGCTCCTTTTTGGTTTTTCTTCCGCGGATTACGGGCATTGCGAGCCAGTTTTCGCAAAACTCGGCGTAAACCTCAAGTTGCTGCATCGTTTCATTAATTGCCTCTTCGGCGGTCGCATGGAGCGTGTGTCCCTCCTGCCAATGGAACTCCCTGCCGCGCAGGAACGGACGCGTAGTCTTTTCCCAGCGGAGAACGCTGCACCACTGGTTGTAAAGCTTTGGCAAATCGCGCCAGGAATGGACGATGTGCCCCCAGTGCTCGCAGAACAGGGTTTCTGACGTCGGGCGAATGCAAAGACGCTCGGAAAGCTTTTCACTGCCTCCGTAGGTCACCCACGCAACCTCGGGCGCAAAGCCCTCGACATGATCCTTTTCCTTCTGAAGCAGTGATTCGGGAATAAGCAGAGGCATAGCTACGTTCTCATGCCCCTTTTCCTTGAACATCCCGTCCAGAACCTTCTGAATATTTTCCCAAATGGCATAGCCGTAAGGTCGAAGAATCATTAATCCCTTTACTCCGGAATAATCGATAAGCTCCGCCTTGGTTACAACGTCGGTATACCATTGGGCGAAGTCGACTTCCATATCTGTGATCTGCTCGACCTGTTTTTTCTCTTTTGCCACTTCTTTCAACCCTTTCATAAGACGACCCATGCTTTTGGCCGGCCGCCAACTATTTAGATATTCTATATAATTTGACTTTGCTTGTCAAGCACACAGCGTACTCATGCAAATATAATGTACTGTAATCACTGGTAAACGGAGAATTACTATGACCGGCTATGCAAAATTTTATTTTAAGCCCTCCTTCGGAGAACAGATTGAAACAATAGTACATACAGAGCTTGACAAACGAACCGCCATTTGCGGAACTGTGCTGGATAAGGACGATAAGCCCGTCGAAAACGCTCTTGTACTCCTCTTTCGGACATCGCCGGAAAAAGAGGAGCTTGTTTTCAGGGTATTCACCGATAAGGCGGGTTATTTCGTATTTGGGCCGCTTGAAAGCGAAGTTCTTTATCTTATCAAAATTTATAAAAACAGCGTTAAACT
>JAJUHS010000082.1 GCA_029267755.1 Clostridiales bacterium | reverse complement strand
TCCTCCGGACAGATTGTGTAATTCTTAAATTCTCCATCCTTAAATTCGCAGACCTTTGTCTCACTGCTCACCGAAATTTCGTCCAGCTTATCCTCCCCGAACACCACCATACCGCGCCTCACCCCGAGATTTGAAAGCACGCGCGCGAGCGGCTCGACAAGCTCGGCGGAGTAGACTCCAAGCAATTGCATACTCGCCGAAGCCGGATTCGTGAGCGGCCCAAGGATGTTGAATATCGTCCTTATCCCCAGTTCCTTTCTGACGGGGCCGACATGCTTCATCGACGCATGGTACTTCTGCGCGAAGAAGAAGCATATACCGCTTTCCTTCAGCAGCTTAAGGCATTCCGCGGGTTCAAGGCTGATTTTCACCCCCAGCGCTTCCAGCACGTCGGCTGCGCCGCTTTTTGAGGAGGCCGCCCTGTTGCCGTGCTTTGCCACCGGAACTCCCGCCGAGGCAATCACGATCGCAGATGTGGTGGAAATGTTGAACGATTTCGCGCCGTCTCCGCCGGTACCGACAATTTCAAGCAGCTCCATATCGTGCTCAATCTTTAACGCGTGGCTTCGCATCGCCGCGGCGCAGGCTGTGATTTCCTCTATCGTCTCGCCCTTGGCGCTGAGCGCCGCGAGAAAGGCCGCCGTCTGCACCTGAGTCGTGCCGCCGCTCATGATCTCGTCCATGACCGCCCCGGCTTCGGAGTAGGTCAGATCTCTCCTGTCTATGAGCTTTGCTGTCGCTTCCCTAATCATCGCTTTTCCCTCCCAAAAAATTTTTGAGTATTTCCCTGCCCCGCGGGGTAAGAATTGACTCCGGATGAAACTGCAGGCCGTAGACCTCTAAGTCCCTATGCTTAACCGCCATTATCTCGCCGTCCTCCGTCCTCGCGGTTATTGTAAGCTCCGCCGGCATCGTGGATTCGACAGCGGCCAGCGAATGGTACCGCGCCCCTTTTATTACGCCCGGCAGTCCCTTGAAAATCGGGCATGCGGAGTCAATGACAATGTCGGACTGCTTTCCGTGCATAAGCGACTTGGCGTAGGATACCGTTGCCCCGTAAGCTTCGCATATTGCCTGATGGCCCAGGCATATCCCAAGAATCGGAACCTTCCCCGCAAAGCGCCTTGCGGCCCCGACGCATACCCCCGCGTCGGCGGGCCTTCCCGGTCCCGGTGAGAGGATAATATAATCCGGCCTCAGCTTCTCGATTTCCTCAAGAGTCATCTCGTCGTTGCGAATGACGCGAATATCCGGTTCCATCTCGCCTATAAGTTGGAAAAGATTATAGGAAAAGCTGTCGTAGTTGTCTATCAGGAGAATCATTTGTCTATGCCTCCTTCCGCCACCCTGAGCGCGTTCATTACCGCTTTGGCCTTATTTATGCACTCCTTATGCTCCGTTTCAGGGACGCTGTCGGCTACGATGCCTGCTCCCGAACGGACAAAAACCTTACCGTTTTTCTTAAAGGCTATTCTTATCGCTATGCAGGTGTCCATATTGCCCGTAAAACCGATGTAGCCTATTGCTCCACCATAAATGCCTCTTTTATTGTTTTCAAGCTCGTTAATTATCTCACAGGCACGAATCTTCGGCGCTCCGGAAAGCGTACCGGCGGGGAGAACGGCGCTGACTGCGTCGAGTGCGTTTTTGTCGTCCCTGATCTCGCCCTTGACGGTCGAGCCTATGTGCATGACGTGCGAGAACCTCTCCACGCTAAGGTACTTTTCCACCTTTACCGTTCCGAACCTGCTGATTTTACCTATGTCATTTCGCCCAAGATCGACAAGCATATTGTGCTCAGAAAGCTCCTTTTCGTCGCGGAGCAGCTCATCCTCAAGCCTTTTATCCTCCTCGGTAGTCTGTCCCCTCGGCCTTGTTCCGGCAAGCGGGAAGGTGTAGAGCGTTTCGTCGGTAAGCCTTACGAGCGTTTCGGGAGATGCGCCCGCAATCTCTATATCGTCGCTTGAAAAGTAAAACATATAGGGCGAGGGGTTTGTTGTGCGAAGCACCCTGTAGGTATCGAAAAGGCTGCCCTCAGCGTCGACCTCCAAGCGGTTTGAGAGCACCACCTGAAAAATATCGCCCTCAAAAATGTATCTTTTCGCCTTTTCGACCATCGCGCAATACTCTTCCCTGCTAAAGAGCGGTCGGAACTCGCTGTTAAGCTTCAGAGGCGTGATTTGTGCCGCTTCCCCGTTTCTTATAAGCTCAACCATGCTGTCAAGCTCCATGACCGCCTTGTTGTAGTTCTCTTCAAGCGTATCGGTTTTGATATTGACAATCAGGATAATCTGCTGCTTTAAATTGTCAAAGGCTATGACCTTGTCGAACAGCATCAAATCGACGTCGCGGAAGTTTTCCTGATCCTCCGCGTCAAGTCTCAGCTTTGGTTCGCCGTACTTAATGTAATCGTATGAAAAGTAGCCTACGAGGCCGCCCGAAAACGGCGGAAGTTCCGGTATTTGCGGGCTTCTGTTATCCTCTATGACCTGACGGATGTATTGTCCCGGATCGTTTGTTTCCATTGTTATTACACTGCCCATACCGATGCGGAGCATATTGTTGGTACAGCTAATCTCCAGCTTCGGGTCGTAGCCTAGGAAGGTGTAGCGCCCCCATCTGCTTGAATCCTCAAGGCTTTCAAGCAGATAGCAGTGCCGGCTCACATTCTTTAGAATACGAAGAACCTCGATCGGCGTCCTGATGTCGGAGTAAATCGTCCGGCTCACAGGAACGGTCTTATACTCCTTGGCAAGGGCCTTCGCTTTTTCAATGCTGGGACTGATCATAAAAAACACCCCTTCAAATGCAAAAAATCCGCCCATGACAAACACTTGTCAAGGACGGATTATTCTATCCGCGGTGCCACCTTGATTTGAGAATGATTCTCACACTCAGCGGGGTACAATCATACCCCCGGCTACTTACGTAAGCCCCACGTCGCAGAATACTCGGCAGCTGCCTTTGACTGCGCCCTCAGTGGCCCATTTAACAAACTGCGTTCTGCCGGCTTCTCAGCACCCCGGCTCTCTGTGAGTGCACGAATTGTTTTTATCTCCACTTCAACGGTTTCATGGACGGTATTAAATTACAATCAGCGTAGCATAAGAGGATTCTGCTGTCAATACATTTAGCAAACAAAAAATCTGGTTTTATTCAGCTCTTATATTGTAGATAATAAACATAGCTTCAACCGGACGCATATCTTTTCAATTGACACCGCACCAATAGTATTATATTATACGTTATTGTGAGTATATTTTGAGGGAGTGAATAAAAACGACCGAGAAAATCAGATTGAATGCGTTTCCGGCATCCATTATTCTGCTCTCAATAACAATAAATATGCTGTTTTTACCTTCGTACACATGCGCGCCGGAAAGCCCTGCATCTTCCCGCGCAAAGTCCTTCATCGCCATGTACGATGCAGTGCTTGCATACGGCGAGGACAATGGCAGAACATATCGCCTTTCAGGCAAGGACAAGCCCAAGCTGCCGTGTACTCTCCCCGGATTTTCTTTTGCCGGAATTCCGGAGGCTGCGAATAAAGATATACCCTATTTAGATTATTGTCTTATCTCGGCGGGGGACGTCTGCCGAAGCTTCAGCCTTACCAGAATTGTGGACTCGCTTCATCTGAAGGACGGTATGAAGTAGCGGATTAGTATTTGATACTTGAATTTTAAATAATACTACCCCAGCCTTTTGGCTGGGATTTGGAGGAATAATATTGAAAAAAGCAGGATCAAAAGTGGTTTTCTTTATTGTATTTTTGGTATCCGCCGCTTTGCTTTTTCTTTCCCTTTTCGGGCTCAAAATCGGCGATTTTGAGCTTAAGGGATCGAACGAAATGCGTTTTGGCATAGATATACGCGGCGGTGTAGAAGCCACTTACAAGCCGAAGGACTTGGATCGCTCCCCATCCGCCGAGGAGCTTGAAGCCGCGAAGGCGGTTATTGAAACCCGTATGGACGCCAGAAATATTACGGACCGTGAAATTTACATCGACAACACAAACGGCTCGATTTTGGTAAGATTTCCCTGGCAGTCCAAGGAAGCGAACTTTGACCCCGAAGCTGCGGTAACCGAGCTTGGCGAAACAGCCTTGCTTACCTTTAGGGACCCGAGCGGCAACATTATATTGCAGGGTGCAGATGTCAAAAAAAGCTATCCTAAGCTTAACACCGATGGAAAATACGCCGTCTTCCTTGAACTTACAGACGATGCAAGCTCAAGGTTTGCTGAGGCAACCGAAAGGCTTAAAGGCCAGACCATCTCTGTATATATGGACGAAACAAAGATACAGACGGCATCGGTAAAGGATAAAATAACTACAACCACCGCTCTGATAACGCAAATGCCCAGCCTTGAGTACGCCGCATCCCTTTCAAGCAAGATTAACTCTGGCGCTCTGCCCTTTTCGATGGTCGTCAACAACTCGAATATCATCAGCCCGACCCTCGGCAGAGACGCCCTTTCCGTAATGGTCAGAGCCGGTATTCTGGCTTTCACTCTGGTTTGCATATTTATGCTGCTCTACTACCGTCTGCCCGGCCTTGTTGCCTGCATCGCCCTCATGCTGCAGGTAGCGGGCCAGCTCCTCGCGCTTTCGATTCCTCAGTTCACGCTGACGCTGCCCGGTATCGCGGGAATAATCCTGTCCATCGGTATGGGTGTCGATGCGAACGTAATCGTGTCCGAGCGTATTAAGGAAGAGCTGAATGTCGGCAAAACTCTTAGAAGCGCTATAGACGCAGGTTTCCACAGAGCGTTCTCCTCGGTTTTTGACGGAAATATTACTGTTATAATCGTATCGATTATGCTTATAATTTTCGGCTCCGGCTCGATGCTTTCCTTCGGCTATACTCTTCTGTGCGGCGTCATCATGAACTTTGCGGCTGGCGTACTCGCCTCACGCCTTATGATAAGGTCGCTAAGCGAGTATAAGGCTTTGCAGAGGCCTGCGTTGTTCGGTTCAAGGAGGGTAGAAGCATAATGAAAAAGATTAACTTTTATAAAAACAGGAAGATTTATTTTTCTATTTCAATAGCTGTTATTTTAATAGGCCTTATTTTCGCTCTCATTAACGGCGTCGCCCTTGATATTCAATTCCAGGGTGGTACAATTCTCAAATACACCTATACCGGCAATATAGACGCGGACAAGGCCGGAAGCATAGTCCAAAGCCTGTTAAACAGAAAGGTGGACGCCCAACTCCAGACGAGCCTTGCGAAGGATGAGAAAACACTTATAATAAGCCTCGGCGACAACGAGTCGATATCCTCCAGCGAGCAAAAAACCATCTCGTCGAAGCTCGTCGAAGCTTTCCCCGACGCGAATCTCAATCTTTCCGAATCTATGACCGTTCAACCCTCCATCGGTGCGCGCTTCTTCAGAAACGGAATGCTTGCCGTCGGGCTCTCATTTTTACTCATTCTGGTTTACGTTGGTTTCCGTTTCAGCAAGATCGGCGGCTTCTCGGCGGGTGCGATGGCCATCGTTGCCCTGTTTCATGACGCTTTTGTCGTCACCGCTGTATTCATCGTTTTCCGTATTCCGCTTAATGATTCCTTTATTGCGGCTATACTGACAATTATCGGTTTCTCTATTAATGACACAATAGTCATTTATGACCGTATAAGAGAAAACAAGGGTATTATGCCGAAAAAAACAACTACCGAAGACCTTGTCGACACAAGCATCACCCAGTCAATGACGCGCTCCATCAACACCAACATCGCCGTATTCCTGAGCATTACAATCGTTTATATCTTTGCTCAGATATACAGAATTGAGTCCATCAAGGACTTTGCGCTTCCGATGATGTTCGGCACGGTCTCCGGCTGCTACTCGACAATCTGCATAGCAGGCCCGCTGTGGACCATGTGGCAAAACCGCAAAGTCAAGGCATAGGCTAACTGTCATATAGAATGGATAAGCCGCCGTGTAAACGGCGGCTTATCCATTCTATATGACGTCCCGAGTTTTTTCATCATTGTTTTTTTGAACGTCCGGATTTCTTTGCAGTATGGAGCGGTGCAGCATACCGTTCCTTTTGCATCAGTCGGAGTCCGTACCTTCCGAAAAATCGATAGCTTCCGAGGTATCCAGCATGGTTCCATAGCCCCTGAACAGGTAGTTTTCAGTTCTTCTGCGGATATCCTCGTCTGAGCCCGGATAATCTACCGAATTAGTAAAGTCATTTTGCTTTTGAGCCCTAGTCCTTTTCTTTGGATTATATCTTTTTACGTCTTCGTTATCGGAATAAATCATACCTCTCTCCCCAGCCTTAAATAGAAATTGTTAACTAAAATATATACCAATAATAATCACCCTAATATTATCCTTCAAATTAGGACTGTTATACAAATACTTTTAAACTATAAAAATATTGGCGGCATAATGTATTATTTTTTAAAACTGGTTAAAAAAATAAAGTACCCCCTTGCTTTTAGTAAGCAATTATGCTAATATAAAAAAGTCCCTCGCGGGAAGTATGTAAGTTTCTCGTGGGATATATATTTAAGCTTTTTCCCGCACATGGGGGTATAGCTCAGCTGGGAGCGCGAGCTAGCCTATTACGATAACATAACAATCGAATATTTGCACTTTTCCACATCTGGGGGTATAGCTCAGCTGGGAGAGCGCTTGAATGGCATTCAAGAGGTCAGCGGTTCGATCCCGCTTATCTCCACCATATCAAGGAAAAGTGCTTATAGATACCCGTTGAAATCTTCAGATTTTGGCGGGTTTTGTTTTGTTCAAGTACAATCGCATTCAATGTTGAACTGTGACAGGTCTATGTTGAAATCAATGTGAATGTCATAGTCCGTCCCTACTTCGATGCGGTTGATCAGATTGGCGACGATCATTTTCTTCGCCGGGAGGTCTGCGGCGTCATATAACTCCGTCCATGAAATAACTTCATCGTACTGCGCCTGTATTTCTTCCATGCGGTATTTGCAGCCGTCCAATTCCCGCTTGGCCGTGTCGCGGACGGCCTCAATGCCGGAAAGCTCCTTTTCGGCCTCCGCAATCAATTCGTTCAACAGGTCGGGCGTAAACTTGCTTTGACCCCGAATGGCCTTCAGCACCTCGGATTTCAGTTCGGCAAGATCAGCCGCCGCCTTGGCGTATTCCCGCTGTGCGGCCTTATAGCGGCTTTCATGCTCCCGCTGCAACGCGGACAGGCCGGAATGAACGACTTCGCTTTTCGGTATGCTTTTCATGCTGCTGAAGATATGCCGGATTACGCCGTCAACCAAGCTATCCAGCCGCTTTGCCGAATAACCCGTCTGCCCCCGGCAATCGGTCTGCTTTCTCGTTTTGCCGTAGCACATATACCGGAGCCGTTTCACCTTAACGCCGTTTTCCTCGGTATATCTGCCGTTTGTGGCAACGACGAGCCGGGAGCCGCAGCAGGCGCAGTATACCTTGCCGTTAAGCAGGCAGCGGCTTTCCGTGCGCATCGGATAGGTGCGCTCGTCGGCGGCGTCGGCAGAGCGCTTTTTCAGTATGTCCTGCGCCGTTTCAAAGGTGCGGGACGGAATGATCTGCAACGCCTCGATCACCGGGGAACGGCTCTCGCCGCTCCGCAGGACGCCGGTATAGGTCAGGTTCCGTATCATGCCGTTTATGCTGGCGTGATGCCAGTTCTTACCCGCCCGTGTCCTGATGCCTTCCTCGTTTAGAATAGAAGCAATCTTATGAACGCCGCAGCCCTGCCGCACATAGAGGTCAAAGATTTTACGGACAACGACCGCTTCATCCTCGTTAATCGCTAGGTTTTTCTTCTCGTTCTTTTTCTTGTCCAGCCGCCCGCTTTTGACAAGCATGTAGCCGTAGGGGGCGTTCCCGCCTTTATAAAAGCCGTCCTCGACAAGCTGCCCCAAGCTCATTTTCGTGCGGATGGAAGTCTTTTCGCTTTCACCGTCTGCCTGCCAGAAGCGGATGTAATTCATGAGCTTGTCGGCGTGGTTGTCGAAGCGCTGTTCGCCCTCCTGTGTGCTCCAAACGTGAATGCCGTTCCGGGCAAGCCACTCCACGACGAACGGGGTTTCATCTGCAATTCTGCCGATACGGTCAAACATAAACACAAGGAAAATGTCAAACTTCTTCGCCTTGGCAAGCTCCTTGATAACCTGAATGCTGTCCCGCCTGTCGGCGCGGACTTTGTGGCCGGATACGCCGTCCTCCCGTTCCTCATGGACGAGAACCCAGCCCTGCTGCTCCAGAAAGCGGCGGCATTCACGGCGCTGCATGGGAATGTCCGCTTCATTCCGTTCGTTGTAAGTAACCTGTTTATCGGTTGAAACGCGGTACAGACACAACACGCGCCTGCCTATGTCCCCTTCGGAGGGGGTATAGTTTCGTATGTTGGCAAGCTCGCTGTCCCGGACATCTATAACGTGCATGGCCGGTATCATGTTTGCAGCCGTAGCTGTATTGCTATAATTCATAAATCAATCCATCCTCTCTGTATTTTGAAGTGAGATGATAGATTGATGCGCCATGTTCAGTTGTCAAGGTACACGGCAGAAACGATTATTTCTACTATACCTATTATCTCACTTTCGACCGCTTGCGTCAAAAAAACCCCGTTCTTTAGGGTATCTTGCCTGCTTTGTTCTGTAAGAGGATAGAAGGATTTCACGGACGGTCTTCAACGGGTCGTCCGTTCCTTTCGGGGATGATGAAACGGACACGGAGCACCCGTCGATAACAAGCGACAGGCCGTTTTCAGGCCCTGCTTGCGTAATAATCTGTGGATTCATATTCGATACTCCTGTATGCATCAGGAGCCGCACCGCCGGTTTATTCAGGCCGTACGGCTCCTTAATTTCATGCCCGCACTTCGGGCCAAGTTGGCCCGAAGTCAATATGGGTTGTTGCGGAGCGCCGCGCCGGGAAAGCGTCGGCCTGTCATAAGACAGTAAAATCCGGCGCGGCCTCCTAAGATGCTGTGTAAAACAGATAGCCCGGACGGACGGCGGCTTGTCCGCCCCATAGGAATTTTACCTCTCCCCATTCTGATGGCGAGGCGTTCTCATTGCCTGCGACGGATCACGGCCTTTTGGACCGCTTCAACGCTCGGACTGTGACTGAACGCAAGTATCAAGGCTTGCGCGCTTTATTCGGCGGGGCCGGCCTCGGCCCGCTTGCGGCATGGGTATTATCGCTCTTTCCATCTTTTACAATGGAGGTCATGGCGGGCCTGTCGCTCGGCGCACATACCCTTCGTATCCGGGTATCTTTTTATTCAATTTTCAAGCTACATGGGGCGCTTACACTTCGGGCCAACATGGCCCGAAGTAAAGTCCTCTCAATATCCATGAGATTTGGAGGGTAAAACGACAGGAGTCTAAAGAGAATTTTTCAAATATTTCTCCATGCGTTTCAGTCCGCGGCTAATAGCGTCCTTCACGGCGTTTTCCGCAACGCCCTCGGCTCGTGCAATCTCAGCCTTGCTCATGCCAAGTATGTAATGCGCGTAAATACGCTTGGCCTGCTTGTCCGGCAGAGAGGCAATAGCCGCGTGCAGC
>JAJUHS010000034.1 GCA_029267755.1 Clostridiales bacterium | reverse complement strand
CTGACCGGCGGAAAGCTTTACGCAAATATGGAGATGATTACCGGCGAAGACGCAAACAGCTCAGGAATCCCATATTACATGAACCAGCTGAATTCACTTGCCCAGGCAATAGCAAAAGGCATTAACGACATCCACAAGACCGGCTGGACATATCCGACCGATAGCACGGCAAGCCAACAGAATATAAACTTTTTTAAGGTTCCGAAAAATGCTGATGGGACCGAAAACTACTCGCTTATTACCGCCGAAAACTTCTCCATCAGCGACGAGGTTCTCGCCAGCATATATAATATCGCAGGCTCATCCAGCAAGGTCGACTTAAGCGTCGGCTCCACAGAAACCGGAAACGGCACTATTGCGGAATCAATGTACAAGGCCGCGACTACGAACGATTATAGCGGAAGCCTGAACAGTATAGTGGGCCACCTTGCAATAGCGCTTAATACCTGCCAAAGTGTGCTGGACACCAGGGAATCCCTTTTAAACAGCGTAGATACGCAGAGAACGTCCATATCCGGCGTTTCGGTGGATGAGGAAACGACCAATCTTATCGTTTTCCAGCAGGCTTACAGCGCCAGCGCCAGAACGATTACCACAATCGATGAAATGCTCGATACTTTAATTAACAACACCGGAATTGTCGGGCGATAATCCGAAAAAGAAAAGAGGCGCGCCATGAGAATCACAAACTCGATGATCGTCAACAAGTTCCTTTCCGACGCAAACGGGAGTCTTAACAGGGTTAGCAAATATCAGAGTCAGGTGGACTCAACTAAACGAATATCGCGGATTTCGGACGACCCTCTGGCTACCATTACCGCTCTTAAGGCGAGAAACAGACTCTCAAACCTTTCCCTATATCAGAGCAATATTTCTGCGGCTTCCAGTTACCTCACCGAAGCTGAGTCCTCCGTGAGCTCGCTCAATGAGATTTGTCAGAAAGCTTATGAGGATATGCAGTCGGCCTTGAGCGGCGGGAAAACTCAGGATGAGCTGGACGTTATAAAAGAAGAATTTGAGAACCTTAAAAAAGAAGTAATATCCATAGGCAATAACAGTATGGGTTCAAGCTATATTTTCGGAGGATATAACTTTACTGGTAAAAACGGCGTTACGAAGGTCGCTCCGTTCTCCTTAGATGCTAACGGGAATCTTATCTACAACGATATAAACCTTTCCCAATTTTCATGGAAGGAAGAATTTGATAATTGCGCCGCTCTCTTGACAAGTACGGCCGACGGATCGTATATTGACAAATTGGGGGAATGTTCAACCGGACTTGCTACCGCATCCGACTATTACGCGAAAAATACACTCTGCGAAACGGCAAAGGAAGTGTTGTCGGGCATTCTAAGCACCGCAAAGTCCGCGCTGGAGTCGGCAAAGGAGTTCGGCATCGACAGCGGCAGCAATGAATATAAGGCGCTCTCCTTCGCTGTGCAAGATTTTACAAAAACCGACGATAAAATCAATAATTTATTCAAAATCTATAACGATCTATTTAACGAAGCTTCAAAGGAGCTTGCCGGAAATTATATACTCGATACGGATCCGTCTATTATAAAGAACAGCGATGGAACCATTAATACGGAGTATTATACGGAAAAGGGCATCACCGTAATGACGCAGGCTGAACTGGATAACCGCTTCAGTACCACAAGAGCAAAGACGTTATTGGATTCGGCATACAATGAAATAAACAACTCATGGGTCGACTATAATTCCGATACTCACGCTTCTCTTTTGACGGCGGTGAACGATTTAAAATCCGTTATCACAACCGATTCGACCAAACTGGTTGAAGAAGAGAAAAAGCGTTCGTCGCTTCCTATCGGAATTGATCAAAACATAGAATTTGGGGTAACAGGCCTGGAACTTCTGGGAACAGGCAATGAAAATATTTACCATATTCTTGACAAATGCTCAAAGCTGCTCGGGAGCGGGGCGAGCGCAAATGAACTGAGCAATATGATCACCGAGCTTCAGGGCGCCCAGCAGAACGTGCTTACTCTTCAGACGAAAATCGGTTCGACGCAGAACAGGCTTGACCTTATCTCGGACCGTTACACCACGAGCGAAGCAAATTATACGAAGATAAAGTCCGAGGCCGAGGATGCGGACATGGCGGAGGCTATAACAAACTTAAACACGGCAAAAACGGTGTACAGCGCAGCGCTGGCGGCCGGCGCCAAGATCATGCAAACTTCGCTTATAGATTTTCTTACGTGATTCCTTTATTCCTTAACAGGCTGAAGGAGAATTTGTATGAAAGTACGAAGGGTTCAGATTGAACAGCAAAGGGCTCAGCTTAAGATCGATTCCGAGATGGCAGCCTTGTCTATCAAGATGCCGAAAAGGCGAATGAAGGTAGAGCGAAAGCCTGCGCAAATGTCTGTTGAGACCACTCCAGGCACCGTCAAGCTGGATATGGAGAGTTTTCGCAACAAGCTGGGAATCAAGAGCGTATTTGCCTTGGCCGATGAGATCGGAAACCAGGCTATGGCCGATGTGAAAGAAGCCATATCTAATATTGTCAGCGACGGGGATTATGTTGCAACATTGCCTTCAAACGGAAACCCAATTGCGGAGCTTATGAGATCGAAAATGCTTAATGTTGAGGAGCCGACGCTTTATCACGGAAATGTCCCTGACGGAACCATAAAGATGGAGGGTATCCCTGGGGATGTTCAAATTAACTGGTCAAGTCATGAAGTGAAAATAAGCTGGGACGAATATCAGTCTCCCGTTATCACAGTTGAGCCAAAGGCGTCGGTGAATGTGGAGCTTGCTAAAAGGCCAAGCGTCAAAATAACCGTCGTCGAGCTGTCAATTCCTCCGGAAACTGGCGGTACCGTAGATGCCGAAGCTTAAAATTACTGGCATGGGGTATATTATTGATGTATTCCGCAGATATAAAAATTATCATTATAATTCTATGAGATGGTGAAAAGATGAAAATACAGACCTCACATTTTGGAGAAGTGGAGATAGATGACAGCAAAATTCTGCAATTTGAAAATGGATTACCGGGCCTTCAGGATGATAAGAGGTTTGCACTTTTGTCGGTTGAAGACAGCAAGCCGATAAACTGGCTTCAGTCTTTGGATCATAGAGAGATTTCCCTGCCTGTAATCGATCCGTTCATAATAAAACCGGACTACTCGTTTGAAATATCAAAGGACGATGTTAACGCATTGGGCATAAAGAGGATAAAAGACGTATATGTTTTATGTATCCTGGTTATTCCCCGTAACGTAAAGATAATGACCGTTAACCTGGCCGCGCCTGTAATAATTAATGTCCGAAACAGCAAAGGATGCCAGATAATACTGGACGACAGGAAATACAGCGTTCGCACGCCTATTACCGAGATTGTCGGCAAACGCATAAAAGGCGGTGGTTGAATATGTTGGTGCTTACAAGAAAGCAGAACGAAGGCATCCTTATCGGGAATGAAATTAAAATAACATTAATTGACATAGACGGCGACAAGGTGAGGCTCGGGATCGAGGCTCCTAGAAACGTCAGGGTTATCAGGGAAGAGCTGCTGGCGGAAATAGGAAAAGAAAACAGAATGGCAGTAATGTCGGAATATGTTCCGGTATTATTTGAATAAAAAAAGGTTGCATAACAGTGCGCCGGTTTGCGATGAAATTCAAGCATTTCATCGCAAACCGGCTTTATTCAGCCATTATTTATCGAATAAATAGTGGATATTAAGATATGGCCGCGGAAATTGCCTGAGGCACCGCGCTCAGCGCGACCTGCTTTTCAACCGCACCGATATCAAAGGCAACCTTTGGCATGCCATATACGACGCAGGACTTTTCATCCTGCCCTATGGTTCTTGCGCCGCGCCTTCTCATTGAGAGAAGCCCGCGTGCGCCGTCGCTGCCCATGCCCGTAAGAATTACGCCTACGGCGTCCGCGCCGCATA
Source organism: Clostridiales bacterium (assembly GCA_029267755.1). Lineage (GTDB taxonomy): Bacteria > Bacillota > Clostridia > Oscillospirales > Oscillospiraceae > DUPK01. Next base: position 13,234 of record JAJUHS010000034.1, on the reverse strand, counting down.
CGGAGGCCACGGATTCAAACAGAACGTCTACGGATGGGCAGTGCCCGTTTACTTTTTCACCCTTGAAAACCTCAACCTTGAGCACAGAGCCGACTTTTACCACCTTCATGTGCGCGTCGCCAGGGGCAACCAGAGCATGCCCCTGTTCAATAATATCTCCTGTTTGAGCCTCCTTGACATTAAGCAGTGTCGATTTGTCCAGCCTTTCGGCAAACATTTTGGAGAATACGGGCGGAATATGCTGTACTATGACTATTCCCGGACTGTTTTTCGGCATGGATTTTAAAACGCTGAAAATAGCCTCTGTTCCGCCGGTGGAAGCTCCAATTGCTATTATTTTTTTGCCGGAAGCGGTATTGCTGACCGATACGACGTTTGCTGACGATGGGGCTACGGATTTTCCCGCCGTTATGTTTGCCGCCGCCGCTATTTTTATCTTGGATATAAGTTCGGACAGAAAAGCATCTCTCGTCCTGCCCACGCTCATATCCGGCTTTGCTACGAAGTCAACCGCGCCGGCATTCATTGCGTCAAGCACTTTGTCGCTCAGTGAGCTTACGACTACTACCCTGAGAGGATACTGCGGAAGCAGCCTTCTGATAAACTCAATCCCGTCCATCCTGGGCATCACCACGTCGCATACCATAACATCCGGATCAAATTCAATAATCTTTTCGCGAGCTTCAAAAGGGTCTCCGGCCGCGGCCACGATTTCAATATCGGGATCTTCGGCTACGCCCCTCGATACCATTCCACGGAACAAGGCGCTGTCGTCTACAATCAATATCCTGATTTTTTTTTTCATAGCCTCATTCCTTCCTGTATATTGCAGGTTTTATATATTTATATTTCGTGGTTTCCCGGTTCAATGATTCGGAATGCCCTACAAAAAGGTAACCTCCGACCTCGGTCGCCTCATAAAATCTGTTTACAAGGTCGTTCCTCGTTTCACTGTCAAAGTAGATCATTACGTTGCGGCAGAAAATTACATGAAACTTTTTTTTGAAGGCAAATTGCTGATTAATGAGGTTGTATCTTCTGAAAATAATCTCGTTTTTGATCGAATCGGTTACTACATGGCTTTCTTCGTCATACTTTTTGAAGTATTTAGACTTCCATGCCGAAGGAAGGGGGGCTATGTCGCTGTTGTTGTAGACGCCTTTCAGTGCTTCCTCAAGGGCCTTATTAGATATATCGGTTGCCAGTATTTTGGAATCCCATAGCCTTTTGTCCTTTCCAAAATACTCGTCCAAAATCATGGCGAGGGTATACGGCTCCTCCCCGCTTGAACATCCGGCGCTCCATATACGAAGATCCCTGCTCGTCACGCTTTCCTTGAGATAGGGAAGCACAGTGTCCCTAAAATAATAAAAATGCTCTGGCTCCCTCATGAAATAAGTATGATTTGTGGTGATCTTATTCATAAGGGTAACCACGGCTTCTCCGGTTTTGTCGGAAATTACATAGTTATAATACTCCGAAAAGCTCTTAAAGTTCATCTGCACCAGCACATTTTGAAGTCTGCTGGTTACAAGAGCCTTTTTCTCATCTTTAAGATGGATTCCGTAGTTCAATTTTATGTATTCGGTGAGCTTGCGAAATTCCTCGTTTGTAATAGTAATCAGTTAAATCACCCTGCTTGTTGAGTATAGAGAGAACCTTGCCGGCTCTCTCTATACGATTAATTCAGTACTTTCCGAACTCGCCGTCGCTCAAAACAATTACTGGCTTTTGCGAAGGCGCGGTTTGTTTTTTTATTGAAGGCCTGGTCACTGGACCGGGGGAATGCTCAGAAATGTTTGAATCCTTTGATGACGGTTCCTCACTTATATTCTGCACGGCATTTTTGTTGATTTTAAAAACCTTCAGTGCGTCTTTTAGACGCGCCGCTTGTGCGGACAAATCTTCGCTGGCGGCGGCGGCCTCCTCCGAAGTTGCCGCATTGGTCTGGACGACCTGTGAAACCTGATTGATTCCAAGGTTTATCTGTTCTATACCCAGAGCCTGCTCACGGGAAGCTACCGCGATGCCATTTACAAGATCCGCCACCTTTGCAACCTCGGCAACTATCGAGTCAAGCGCGGCGGCCGTTTCCTTCGCGATCCTTCCGCCTGCGTCGACGCTTTTTATGGAGCCCATAATCATATCAGACGTTTCTTTTACTGCGTTCGCGGAACGTGCAGCAAGAGACCTTACCTCTTCCGCCACAACGGCAAATCCCTTGCCGTGCTGTCCGGCTCTGGCGGCTTCAACCGCGGCGTTAAGGGCAAGAATATTCGTCTGGAAGGCTATATCGTCGATGACCTTGATTATTTTGTTGATGTTATTGGACGAAAGGTTTATTTCGTCCATTGCCTTTAGCATTTCCTGCATCAGAACATTGCCCTTATCAGCGTCCGTCTTTGCTTTTTTGGCGCTTTCGCTGGCCTTCTCCGCGTTTTGCGCGTTCAGGTTGGTCTGCGAAGAAATCTCCTCCAAAGAAGCCGTAAGCTCTTCCACGGAGCTTGCCTGTTCAGTGGCACCCTGTGAAAGCGAGAGACTTGAATCGGATACCATATTTGAGCCGGAAGCGACACGGTCCGCCGAATTGATTATTATAGTTGCAAGCTGGTTAAAGTTTTTTACCACCTCGGAAAGGCTCTTGCCCAGCAAATCGTTCTCGGACCGGATCTCAATATCCAGCGTAAGGTCGCCTTCGGACAAGAGCTTAATGGCATTAACCTGTTGTATTGTACTCTTGATCAGTTTTCCGAAGGCCTTTGACAGCATGCCGATTTCGTCATTTCTTTCGCTATAAACGGCATTAGACGAAAATTTATTAATATCTATGTTGCCGACCGAAAGCATGTCCGCGACCTGCACGGCGTCGACAATCGGTTTTCCGATAATTTTTGCATTGAACAACGCGAAAATTATTGAAAGCACGATGCTGACAATAACGATTGCGGCCAAAACTATTGCTGCGGTAAGCGCGCCGCGTGAGTTAATCTCCGCTGTGGATTTTGCCTGTGAAGACAGCTCGTCCATCAGGGATAGAAAATTGTCGCGCATCGTTGTGCCGATCGGAGCCAGAGTGTTAAGTATAATCGGACGCGCTGACTCTATGTTTGAGCTTTTTGCGTACGAAAGAACGTCGGGAAGACTTTTCTGATATTGGGCCCATGAGCTGTTGACAGCATCGTAGGTTTTTTTTGCTTTCCCGGACATTTCGACGCCTTTAAGGCTCTCGAGCATCTGATTGGTGCTTTTATTATACTGCTCAACAAGGGAGAGAGTATCCTTGATTTCCGCATCCGTGCTGACTGTGAGAAGCTTGAGAATGTTATATCTTAGCTGCTGGAAATTTACCGCAGCCGATCCGGCATATTGAAGACCCAAGGTATCGTGCTTATAAAGTTCCGAATCGGAGTTTTTTATCTGCATGACAAAGAATATCCCTAACAGGCCGACAATCGTGCCAAGTATCGCCGAAACAAGAAACGCGGAAATAAGCTTGTTTACTATTTTTAAGTTTTTATACCATTTTATCATAGGCCGTCACCCTGTTATTAGTTGTTTATCAACTCGCTGATACATTCTATCTCATCTGAAGTGATGAGCTTTTCGTAATCAAGAAGAAGCACTACGTCGCTTCCGATTTTTCCTATGTTTTTTACGAATCCGTTTCCGCCTCCGACTCCGAAGCTAGGCATCTCGGATATGTTCTGGTCTGCGATCGTAAGAACCTCCGCCACGCTGTCGACAACGAATCCCATGGCAATCTTGTTGTAGTCGACGACGATTATGCAGGTTCTGTCGTCGTACTCCTTCGGTTCTTTTCTGAAGCGGAGCCTTATATCCATAATGGGGACTATTTTCCCCCTGAGATTAATGATTCCCTTTATGTATTCCGGCATTTCCGGCATTTCCGTAGTAGGCTGGATTCCAATAATCTCAGTAACATATTTGATTTCAATTCCGTAAGTTTCCTTGCAAATCTGAAAAGTCAAAAATCTGCCCTTAAGGGTATCTTCCTCAACATCAATTTCGGTTCCTATTAAATCAGCCAACTTCATTTCCTCCTAACCCATGCGGCTTAAGGCCTGCATATATTTTTTGCCGTTTTATAGACATACTCCTATTATAATTTCTCGTCATTTTTAGCGCTTCTATTAACGGAGAAGAAAAATTATTTATTAAGAAACAAGGGGAAGCAATAAAGCTCCCCTCTTGTATGTCGGAATGTGTAAATCAGGAGAAAATATCCATTATAAGTCCCCTGATTTCATCTATGCGACCAAGAAAATCAATCTTTTTGCTGTCGCGCAGCAGAAGATCCGATGCCAGTTCGTCAAGCTTATTGTCCACAACCGAAATGGTCGCGTATAATCGCTGCCTCCCGAAGCTGTCCGTAACAAATTCCGAACTGAGGACATATGCGTTTCTTACGACCTCGCCCAGCAGTTCGCTGATCAGGACGCGGTATCTTTCAAATTTATCCAAATCGGCGTTGTCGAGGATATCGGAGGCTTGCTTCTTGAGATCGTCCAATATGGCGGCTACCCGATCCCTGTAATGCTCCTTCATCTGGCCACCGAGATGGTCCTGAAAGGAGCCAGACGATTTGCCACCCGAACCCTTGGAAACAGACGTTATGCCGGAACCGTTCAACTGCCCCGCAGGATTAACTCTGCCAATATCCATAAGTCCTCCGGAAAACGAGTCTATTTTTTACAGTCAAAAATTGCCTGAGTCGAGTCGTCGGACATAAAGTACGATGAGAGATGCTTCTGGTTTCTGGCTTTCATGGTCTGCACTTTGTATTCCTGCATTTTGCCGCTTACACGCTTTATTGCCTCAAAATCAAAGGCCTCGATTTCATCGAGAACGGAACGTATCGAGCGGCGTATATCCTCCATTTCCGAAGGAAGATCCTTTACAGACTCAAGCTTCTCAGCATCCTCGAGGATGCGATCGAATTCATATTCGGTCTTTGCGAGTGTGTCCAAATACTTTTGGCGCTCCTGCACAAACTCAACAATCTTATCGTCATCGTCGCCTTCAAATACATAGAAGTTATTCTTCGTAAAATCACGGAGCTCGATACAGGTTTTGTAAGCATCATCAAGAAGAGAGCCGAGCCTGCCGTTTTTTAAGGTTCCCATAATCAGCTCACCTCTGAGGAGCATGAGTAATTGGGCTTTGCAACCTGCTGCCAGGTATCCCTTAATGAAGTCAGTATTTCAAGCGTTTCCGGAAGCCGGCTTAAATCTTTTTTTATATTCATTTCCCTGAAGGTGCGGAGAAGAAAGTCGTATATCGACAATAAGCTTACCGAAATTTCAAAGCTGGTGTCAAGACAATTTACAAGCTCCATAATAATTTTCTGCGCTTTCAGGCAATGGGTATTGACTCCGTCCAAATCCTTCCGATCGAGGCAGATTTCCATAAGCTTTGCATTTTTTATACACGCGTCAAAGAGCATTACAATAAGCTCAGCGGGATTCGCCGTCATAACGCTCTGACGCAGGTATTCCTCTTTCAGATTGTTTTTAATATAGTTCACGTAAATACCTCACAATTGCACGAGATTAAGAGAATAACTGACTTATATAAGAGGACTGAGAATTCAAGGAAGAAAGGGTTTTTTCCATAGCCGCAAACTTCTTGTAATACTTCGAGGCCATATCGTCAAGCTTATCTTCAAGTAGCTCGAGACCTTTTTCCAAATTGGTTATTTTCGTTTTGGTGTCATCGACCTTGTCGTCGGCATCCTTAAGATATGTATTCATGGCTGATTTGATTTTGTAAACAACTCCCTGATTGGAACTGGTGGCAGAGGTATTTCCGCCGGTAAAAATCGATATTACCTCATCCGGATTTTCTTCAAGCGCCTTTTTCAACTTTTCTGTATCGAGAACGATCTTGCCTTTGTCGGAGCTATAATAGCTCGCTGACGATATGCCGACAGCGGCGGCGGTCTTTCCGGTACCGCCGGCTTCCGAGAAAAATGCGTTTTTGATGCTTGACAAAAGTCTTTCCAGGTTGCTGTCGTTGCGGAGAATACCGTTTTTGGCTTTTGCCTCCCACTTTTCTATCTCATCTTCGGTCATTTCATCTTTTTGCGCGTCGGTAAGGGGAGGATAATCCTTGGAATAATCCTTGGCGGTGACTTTGTCGGTAATACTTTTCATCAATGTGTTATATGCATCAACAAACTTGGAAATGGCATCTACAGTCGAAGTATAATCCCTCTTGACCGTAAAATCAATGTATTCTTCACTTGTTCCGGCTGTAACCTTATTTAGTTCGTAAGTTATCCCGTCGTATGAGAACTTGTTACTATCCTGCTCGACGGAAGTGCCGTTGATTTCGGCGACGGCGTTTTTTCCGTTTTTAACAATGCCGGTATTGATCTGAAAAGCGCTGTTTTCGCCAAAAGCGTTTCCCGATATGTTTACGATCGAAACGGAGCTGTTCTTCCCGCCGGAGTCTGCCGTGATGGTGAATTTGTCGGTCAGTCTGCTGTATTTCATCGTAACATTCGCTTCTGAATCGTTGTTGATAGTATTTATCATTGTCTGAAGCTTGGTATCGGACGAAAAGGTGAAATTTTTGCCGTTTATTGAAAAAGATATATTTCCGCTTGAATCGAACTTCAGAGCGTTGGCAAAAGACAACTCGGCCAGCGTAGCCGTATTGCTGGACGAAATTTGGGTGCCGTCCTTTGATACCTTTCCGGAACTGGAAACGTTCGACTGCTCGGCGAGCTGCGTTACCTTAACGGAAATATCTCCCGCCGCCGCCGAGGCGGAAGCAGTAAGAGAAACCGCTTTCGAGGTGCTAGAAGTTTCGACGCTGTATGTGCAGTATGCGGAGGATTTAAGCATACTCGAAGAGCCTGTAACGCTGCAGTAGGTGTTTGAAAACTCCTTTACGGAGTCCATAACCTCCTCCACGGCTTCATTATACCATTCATATTTAGTAATCTTCTGATCCTGTTTGTCAACCTTGGTTTGCTGGTTCGAACACATATTCTTGACAAGCGTATCGGTATCAAAATTGGAATACAATCCGGTCACTCTCGAATTGCTGCTGTAAGGCGAATTAACAGTAGACATAATTTCAACCCCCTGACATCTGCTGTATCAAAAAATTTTTATTGCTATCATAACATATTACATAGTATTTATCGATATGGTTTGTAAAAGTTTAATAGCAAAATAAAAATAATTTGAATCAATAAAGGCCCAATAAAAATAATTTTTAATTATTCGGCTATGGATACTATTAAGTTGCAGTCAAAAATGACGAAATAAATACTGTGGAACCCAAGACGGGTCGGCAACCGGGATAATATGGTAACAGGAGGATTAAATTGGATCAAAATATGGATGAGCTTCAGCATGACGTGCTGAGGGAAATTGCAAATATTGGCGCCGGACACGCGGCTTCCGCCTTGTCGGCTCTTTTAAACCGTCCGATAGTGCAGTCGGTTCCGGAAATCGAATTGGTGCCGATTTCGAAGCTGCCGGAGATTATTGGGGACGCAGAGAAGGTTGTCGTCGGTGGGATGGTAGATATCAACGGCGATTTTTCGGGGCATCTTATGATGCTGCTGGACTTCGTTCAAGCGGAGAGGATAGTATCTCTGGTTCTGGACAAGCCCATGCGAAAAACGGAAAAGCTGCACAGGTTTTCAACGATGGATAAATCGGTGCTGTCGGAAACCCTGAATATTTTGGGCGGCTCATATCTTACGGCTATATCGGAGTTTACAAATTTAAAAGTGTTACAGTCCATACCTTATTTGAGTATCGATATGGCAGGCGCAGTATTAAATATTGTAATCGCCGAAGCCGGTAAAACAGGCGATTACGCTCTGCTTTTCAATTCGGAGCTTTATAATGACGATGAGAAGCTTTTCGGCAATCTGTTTCTTGTCCCGCGCGATGACTCCTGCAAAATACTACTTCAATCGTTAGGAATTGTATAAATGAGATTTTCAGTTGACATTGCTATGATGAAAGTTGCGCGTCCTCCCGACCAGCTCTATTCGCTGGGGCTTGGCTCCTGTGTCGGAGTGGCGATATATGATCCCGCCGCAAAGATAGGGGGTCTGATACATATCCTTCTTCCCTCAATAAAGGAAATCGAGGGCGGCGGCCATTCGAGAACTAAATTTGCGGATTCCGGAATTTACGACCTGGTGGATACTCTGATCAAATCCGGAGCCTCCAGAGCCAGGCTAAAGGCAAAAATGGCAGGCGGAGCGGCAATGTTCGCCGCAAGAAACTCTCCGTCGGGCGAAACGATAGGCAAACGGAACGTACAGAGCTGCAGGGATACCCTGAGAAGCCTCGGCATCGATCTTGTGGCATACGACGTCGGCGGGAACAAAGGCCGAACGGTATACTTCGATGTGGAAACCGGGGCGCTTACCATTAAGGTCATTGACAAAGAAGATAAGGTAATTTAAACATACCAATTATTCGGAGGTTTTATATGTCAAAGGTAATGATAGTTGACGACGCGGCTTTTATGAGGATTACAATCAAGAATATGCTTAAGAAAAGCCCGCACGAGGTTGTCGGAGAAGCCGAAAACGGCAGGGTAGCTGTGGAGCGCTACAAGGCCCTTAGGCCGGACATCATAACAATGGATATTACGATGCCCGAAATGGACGGCCTAACAGCGCTTAAGGAGATTATGAGCATTAATCCGTCCGCCAATGTAATTATGGTATCGGCGATGGGACAGGAAGCTATGGTAAGAGAGGCCATAATGAACGGGGCGAAAGGATTTATTGTTAAGCCATTTAAGGAAGACGGAATTCTGGCGGCGATAGACAAGCTGGCATGAGGCCGGTTTTTTGCAAAGGCGGAAATAAAGAAATAGGGTGAATGAATAATGAATGTAGACGAGTCTATGCTTGAAGTATACATATATGAAACTCAGCAGCTGCTTGAGTCTCTGGAGGATACTCTTCTCAGGGGCGAAAACGAAAAAAGACTCGACAGCGACGATATCAACGAGGTTTTCCGGGTGATGCACACAATAAAGGGAGCCTCGGCCATGATGGAATTTGAAAATATGTCTAAGCTGGCCCATTCTCTTGAGGATATGTTTTCATTTATCAGAGAGTTCGGAGCGCCGCAGAGCGAATGGCCGAATATATTCGATCTTGTTTTCGCCGCCGTAGCCTTTTTCAATAATGAGGTCGCCAAGCTTCAATCCAAGGCCCCAATGGACGGGGATGCTTCCGGAATCTTCGAGAGAATTGCCGTGCAGCTTGAAAGATTGAAGAACGCTCCATCTGAAGACGTTCCCTCCAAGGCCAATGAAAGCGCGCAGGTAAAGGGGGCCGGAAACATTGCACCCGAAACGCCTCGATCCGATGCTCCTTGCTACAAAATAAAGGTCGTTTTTCAGGAAAACAGCCAGATGGAGAACCTGAGAGCGTTCGGAGTGGTTCAAAGCTTAAAAAATGTCAGCCTTTGCACCGCCACGGTTCCGGCCGACCTAAACGCGGAAAACGCGGCCCAGGAAATCGTACGCAACGGATGCCTGATCTTTATACAGACAAACGAGAATCCCGACAGGATCAAGGAAATTGTTGAAGGCACACTCTTCCTTAAAAGCTATAGTGTTGTTCCAATCGAAATAGACGACGAGGAAGTTCCCGAGACGATGCGCCGAAAGAAGGATAACGGACACGATGAGTCGGCGCAGAGCAAGGCTTCAAACGGGCAGACATCGGATAATACCATAGTTGAGACGGTTTCAAAGCAAAACTTTATAAGCGTAAACGTAAATAAGCTCGATACATTGCTAAATATCGTCGGCGAAATAGTCACCGCACAGTCGATGGTAATAAATAACGCGGATTTTGGGGATGCGCCGCACGACAGCTTCGATTCGGCCGCCCAGCAGCTTCACGCGCTTATAAACGAACTTCAGGACATCGTTATGAATATCCGCATGATTCCCGTTTCCACGCTGTTCCAGAAAATGCGCAGGCTAGTCCGCGATATGGCCAAAAAATTTGACAAGGATATCGATCTGGAGCTTATCGGAGAAGAAACGGAGGTCGATAAAAATGTTATCGATTACCTATCGGATCCTTTGCTGCATATTATCAGAAATTCCGTCGACCACGGAATAGAGGACAGGGAAACACGGAAGAAAGCGGGGAAGCCCCCGCGCGGCAAAATTACGCTTGAAGCCCATACTACCGGCAGCGACGTCATAGTTACTATTTCGGATGACGGCAAGGGCCTTCAGCGCGACAAGATACTTAAAAAGGCGCATGAAAAGGGGCTTATCAGCAAAACCGATGAGGAAATGACCGACAAGGAAGTATTTTCGCTTATTTTCCTGCCCGGCTTTTCCACAAAGGACGAGGTTACGGAATTCTCCGGACGCGGTGTCGGAATGGACGTCGTCCGCAAGAATATAAGCCTCATAGGCGGTTCAATCTCGCTGGAAAGCGAGCCGGGAAAGGGTACCACTCATATTATCAGGATTCCGCTGACGCTCACCATTATCGACGGTATGAAGTTCAACGTTGGGGCAATGAACTTTATCGTTCCGACCGTTTCGGTCCGCAGCGCAATACAACCCGATCTCAACAGCATATTCAAGGATCCCGACGGCAATGAGATGGTTCTGCTGCAGGAGAATTGCTATCCGCTTCTGCGCCTGAATCAATTTTTCAACGTCGAGGGGGGCGTAACTGAGCTGAGCGAAGGAATGATAATGCTTATCACCTCGGAGGAAAAGGATTTCTGCATTTTCTTTGACCATTTGGATGGAGAATACCAGGTCGTAGTCAAATCGCTTCCGAGCTATCTGAAGCACTGTTCTTCCAGCCTGGACGGAATAGGCGGGTGCGCCATTCTCGGCGACGGGTCAATCAATCTGATCATTGATGTAAACAGCCTTTAGCCTTTAGGGTCCGGAATAAATGGAGGTTTTAATAATGGATGAAGCAATTGAAATGATCCAGGGTTCGGAAGAAATACAGGAGTATCTGATTTTCTCCGTCGATTCGATAGAGTTCGGCATCGATATCGGGCGTGTGAAGGAAATAATCAAGATCCAGCCGTTTTCGGCCGTTCCTAACGCATTGGGCTACTGCAAGGGCATAATAAACCTGAGAGGGACAATCGTGCCGGTGGTAGACATGCGCATAAAGCTGGGATTCCCCGAAACCGAGTATAACGAGCGCGCCTGCATAATTGTAATCATGCTGGGAGCGGAGCTTATCGGAATCATCGTGGATGCGGTTCGTGACGTCATTCATATTTCGGAGAAGGATCTGCTCGACGCGGCATCCCTTTACGATGGTGGGGAGCGGAAGAAGTATACTTCCAAAATAGCAGTCATAGACGGAAAGATCAAGCAGATACTCGATGTATTTTCTGTCTTTGAGATAGAGGAATAAGGAATATAGGATTTAAAAAGCGGAGAAGTTTTACAAAAAATTCGGGAGAGCGGAATTAAATCCGCTCTCCCATTTTCAGCCCTATGTAAACCGTACTTTTCAGTACGGTTATTCTGGTATTCTGCTTTCCTCTGCGTCTGCCGCTACTTGGCGTTTCTGCTCTGGTTCTGGGCCTGGGCATCGCGTGAGCTTGAAGCCTGCCCGCCGGCTCTTTCCTGCTGAGTCTTCTTTTTGTCATTCCTGTTTTCTTTACTCATTTCCATTCACTCCTTTTACATAATATGGTTTTGAAAACCATTGTCTGACACTTCATATCCAAGTTTGGCGATTGTCCTGCGAATACGTTCGCAGTCCGTTCCGCTGGTATCAAAATCCACCGCCACGTTTTGCCCGCTTACGCTTACGGACATCACCCCGTGAATTGCCGAAAGCTCGCGCTTTATTTCCTTTATATCATGCTTTCCGCTTATTCCGTTAAGCGTATAATAAGCGCTTGCCTTAGACATGGGCTACAACTCCTTTTTGTCGTTCAGGCCGTATACCGCCCTTGCACTTTCAGAGGCGGGGTCATGCTTTACATGCTTGGATCGGAATTTTCCGTCATGTTTTTTCCCATTTTTTGTACTTTTCAGCTTGTTGTCATTTCCCATAAGTTTTCCCCGGTTTATCTTATTTTATTCATAGACGATTTTAAATCCGGTATTTTCTATGCAGCTTTTTATTTCATTGGGCGTTGCAGGTTCATTGTATTTGATTTCTACGGTTCCGGTTTTAGGGTTTACCCCGACCTCGTTCACACCCTCAATCTTTTTCAACGCGTTTTTTATCTGGGTTTTACACTCCTTGTTCTGAAGGCCGGTAACGCTGCACATCATGGAATTCACTTACTTTTCGTCCTCCATCATTTTTTCGTGCCCACCGTTATGCAGACCTTTTTTGTATCCGTCTGCGATTCCGGCGTCGGAATTTTCTCTGGGCTTCATTTTTCTGAGCTCAGGATTGGATTTGGGCCTGTCTTTCACACGGTTTTTGTTGTTTTTCATAAATATCCTTCCTCATCAGTTCATAAATATTATTGACCGCAGCACGGTTTTGCTATACATAAAAAATATAAATTGCGAAAAAAAGACAGGGGGCTCCAATGAGCCCCCGTCTTCCAAGTCAGCATCTGTTCCTTCGGAGAGAAGCAAAGTAATTCAACTTAACCATCCCCCATCCTTCTACTTTGCTATACAGCTCGTATCATAACGGGTTCATAGATAGATCGATTCACAAAATCATCTCCCTATTGAACGTCTCCTGCTTGATTATTTAGTTTTAAAGGCGGGTACCGATTCAATCAAGAACTAGTACCCGATAAGTATTATTGACAAATCGATGATTATTATTTATCCAAATATATGTAAAAATTTATTAAGGCCTAAAATTGCCGCATCTTGGCCTCAATCTGCTTTTTTGCTTTCTTATCGAGTATTTCTCCGGAAAGCGCCGTTAATATGTAGCCTTCCGTTTCTTCAGTACTGTAATCTTTATTCATTATAAGCAGGACGTTTATTATATCAACCAATATCAGCCTGCGCATAGTTTCTTTCAGGCTGTCAAGCTTAAGATTCAGTAGCGCCTTGGCGATTTCGGCGCAAAGCTCCGGCCTGTATGGCACGATCTTTCCGAGGGACTGAATGCACTGTCTTACGGTTATCGGCTTTTCGTCGTTAAGAATATGCAGATATTCGCCAATACAGCCGTCAAGGCGTTTTTCCTTATCCCACCTTGCATTTTCTGCAATCATCATCACGCCTAAGCTTCTTT
>JAJUHS010000131.1 GCA_029267755.1 Clostridiales bacterium | reverse complement strand
GCTTCCGGATGCACATCGCTTCCATCAAATGAATACTATTCGGCCAAGGAGCATAAAAACGGCGGCAGCCTTACGGAAGTCGATTCAAGCGTGATAGCTGTAAAAACCTATCAGGGAATAAAGACGGCAATATCTACCTTCGTAAAGGAGGGCAGGGAGGAGGCTGTCCTGAAGGTAAGCGATTACGAAGGAGATGTACAGGAAGCTATTTCCAAAGTGTGCAACGAGATAACTGACGGAACCGCTATCGGCGCGTATGCGGTTGAGCGCATAATACAGAGCTGCACGAAAACAGCTTCATACTATCAGGTGACCGTAAAAATCATTTACAAACATACGAAGGAACAAATCCAAGGCATAGTCTACTTAAACAACGCCTCGGCAGTACAGAACGCCCTCACGGGGGCGCTTTTGGATCATAAGGATTATCTTGTTATCTCCATAGCCTCCGAAACTATCAATGAACAGTATGTCAAGGATTTCGTAACACAGTATTACCGCGGAGAGCCTAAGTCGCTGATTGCTCTCCCCTCGGTAAATACCACGGTTTATGCTAAGCCCTCGAATCCAAGGCTGCTGGAAATACAGATTACCTACCCGTATACGGCGGAGCAGGAAGAGAGAATGAAGACGGTGCTCGCAAACAGGGCCGCGAAAATCCTGGCAAACGCGAAAAGCTCCTCCCCGGCTTACAGCGCGATGAAGGCCTGCGCTGGACTTATTTCCGCGGCGAACTACTCACAGCCGTACGGGAGCCCTACGGCGTACGGAACGATTGTGGAAGGAATCGGGAACAGCGAGGGATACGCAATGGCGTATAAGCTTTTCTGCTCAATGCTGGGCGTAAAATGCACGGTAGTCGAAGGCACGCTGAAAGGCGCGTCGCACTACTGGAACATAATAGAGGCGGAAGGCTACTTTTATCATGTCGATCCCTCGGCCTGCGAATTGTCGGGGATTAACGCCGCATTTTTGAAAAGCGACATTCAGATGGAAGGCGCCTTTTACCAGTGGGATAAGACAAAGTATGAGGAATGCAAGGGTACTCTTACCTATAATGACATACAGTAAGAAGCCTGTTATGTTTACTCGATCTATCATATTTCATATTTTTTTAAATAAGAATACACATTTTAGACACAAATTTTTTTGAAATACAGCTATAATTAAAGACGATCAGAGCTTAGGGCCTGGTCACGGGTTGACCGGAAAAAGATGATTCAAAAGCGGCACGGGCAGCTTTTAGGGCGCGGCGCCAACAGGGGCCGCGCTCCCCGACCAAAAATTCTGGCCGCCGATAATTGAGGCGGCTTTTATATTAATCGGCGCACCGGATGGCGGTGCGCCGATTGAGCTTGTCGAAAAAGTGTTTTCGACAAGCTTCTAGGGGGCATCCAATGCCCCCTAGATACGCGGCTTGCGCCGCGATACCCCCGGTCGCGCACGATTTGCGCGGGCTGAGGTATTTTCCCGAGAAGTGAATTCCCGGAAAAATAGATTTAAATATCCCTGCGAGGGAGTTTTTTGACAGTCTGAAGCGGCGCGCCGGATGACGGTGCGCCGCTTTATTAAAAATCTCAAAACCACATTCCAATGTGGCTATCTGCTGAGTATATCTTATTAACTAAAAGACTGCCTCATTTTTAGAGCTTTTAAAATGAGCCGTAATTTTTTCGCCATTTACGCAGCCTCGCCCCGTCTTCCTATTTCAGTTCCCATCCGCACAGCGGAAGCCTCTGCATTGCCCCGAAAACCTTGCTTTTTAAATTAGGATAATCTTCGCTGAGCTTCTTAACAAGCTCCTTTATCTCCTGCCTGCGGCTCGTGCCGTCCATCGGGCAGGTGTTTTTTATAACCGGCAGCTCGAACCGCCCGGAAAATGACCGTATCTGCTCCTCCGTAACGTACAAAAGCGGCCTGATCTGCGTCACGCCTGTCCGATCCATAAAAGTCACCGGACGAAAGCAGCTTATGCGCCCCTCATAAAAAAGCGACATAAAAAATGTCTCCACCGCGTCGTCATAGTGGTGGCCGAGCGCAATCTTAGTTATCCCCTGCTTAAGAAGCTTTTCGTTCAGCACACCCTTTCGCATCTTCGCGCAAAGCGAGCAGGGATTTTTCTCTTGCCGGTCCAGAAAAACCACCTTCTGTATCTCGGTCCGAATCAGCGTATATGGCACCTCAAGCTTTTCACAAAGCTCCGCTACCGGCGAGAAGTCCATGTCCTCCATACCCATATGAACTGTAATCGCCGAAAGTTCAAATGGCTTCGGATAAAACCGCTTCAGGTTTGAAAGCGCGCAAAGCAGCGCCAGTGAATCCTTCCCGCCTGAAACCCCCACCGCAATTTTGTCTCCGGCCTCAATCATTGAGTAATCGTCGATACACCTGCGGACAATGCTTGTAAACCTGTTCATTGTGAAAATCCTCCAATAAATGTAACGAAAAAACGAAAATCGAAACCTAGCATTCGCTAGAAAATCGAAGAAAAAGCATAAAATCGAGAGCTTGCGTAATGTAAATAAAAATATTTTTAATTATATATTGACATACTATTTCTATTATGGTATAAAAATAAAGCTTTACATTGGTATTTTAGAGTTTGGACACATCTTTTGTCAAAGTATATTTTATTGTTTTAAACAATTGGAGGTTATAGAACATGTCCACTTTTATGGCCAACAAGGGTAATATCCAGAGAACATGGTATATCCTTGACGCAGCCGGAAAGCCCCTCGGCCGTACAGCCGCAACCGCCGCCGCGCTTCTTCGCGGCAAGCACAAGCCCACCTACACCCCTCATGTTGACTGCGGCGATTTCGTAATTGTCCTCAATGCGGATAAAGCCGTACTCACCGGAAAAAAGCTCATCCAGAAGTATTACCGCACACATTCCGGTTACGCCGGAGGCCTTAAGGAGACCCAGTATAAGACTCTCATGAATACGCGTCCCGAGCTTGCCATGTCCCTTGCCGTCAAGGGCATGCTCGGCAAGAATTCACTCGGAAGAGCGCAGCTTCGCAGACTCAAGGTCTTCAAGGGCACGGAGCACAAGCACGCGGCTCAGCAGCCTGTGGCTTGGGCAGAATAGGAGGTAATCGAAAATGTATAAAAGCAAGAAGCCCTATATGTATGGAACCGGCAGAAGAAAATCCTCCGTCGCAAGAGTTCACCTCTTCCCCGGCGGAACGGGCGCAATCACAATTAATGGCCGCGACATAGACGATTACTTCGGCCTCGAGACCCTGAAGCTCCTTGTTCGTCAGCCGCTCAACACCACCGGCACACTCGGAAAGGTCGACATAGAAGCCACTGTCGTCGGCGGCGGCGTAACCGGACAGGCGGGCGCTATCCGTCACGGCATCGCGAGAGCGCTGCTCCTTGTAGACGAGAGCTACCGCGCTCCTCTGAAGGCGGCCGGCCTTCTCACCCGTGACCCGAGAATGAAAGAGCGTAAGAAGTACGGTCTCAAAGCCGCGCGCCGGGCACCTCAGTTCAGCAAGCGCTAATCTGTCACTCAAAGAGCATCATCAACCGATGGTGCTCTTTTTCTGCGCCCAGTTACAATCCCTTTATAACGGCAAATTCCCTCCCGCATACAATGATTTCGGGAGGTGATATATCTGAATTTATCCTACAATCTTTCCTGCATACTTAATCGGCGACCATCCGCCTATGCAAATATTTTCGGGAGCGCCGCCTATCCCGAAATTTCAGGCCTTGTGAGCTTCTATCAGCTCAGAGACGGCGTCGTGCTTGTCGCGGAGGTTAACGGACTGCCGTACACGGAGCAGCCGTGCGATCCCGGCGTTTTTGCTTTTCACATTCACAATGGCTCATTATGCACTGGGAACGCGGAAGACCCATTTGCCAATACCGGTGGGCATTACAATCCCGGAAATTGCCCTCATCCCGCACACGCAGGCGACCTTCCTCCGCTTTTTGGCAATCAGGGCTATGCCTTTATGGCGGTATATACCAACCGTTTTACAGTAAACGAGATCATAAACCGCACAATCATAATTCACGCTTCTCCTGACGATTTTACCACGCAGCCATCTGGGAATTCCGGCAAGAAAATCGCCTGCGGCCAGATAAAACGAACAAACCCTTAAATTATAGTTTTTGCACAAAAGAGGCTCAACGCAGTTATACCGCGTCGAGCCTCTTTAATATAGGCTAAAACAAACTATAATCCGTCCACAGCTTCGGATAATTTTGGATAATATAGATAACTATTTAAGTAAATGTTTATTTATTTTTATTAATATTTTATATTTTTTTAACGATATACACAGTAAATACTCAAAACAGGAGTGCAGATTATGATTTCATTAATCGGATCACAAATTGACATGTCAAAGTTGGAGCTAGGAGATATCATCGATGTATATACCCTTCAGAATTTTCTCGATAATTTTGCAATAGGCTTCAACTGCGCCGCCGTTTCCGTAGGGAGACGCGGTGAAGAATTTACTAAACCTAGTCATTATCGTCCTTTTTGCTCTGACTTCATTCATGCATCGAATATTGGCGATGATCGCTGCGCTGCCTGTCACAATGATTTCGGACGTAAGGCAATCTCCTTGGGCCGCCCCTATATTGGACAGTGTCATGCGGGCCTTGTAGATTTTGCTGCCCCTGTAATAATCAGAGGTGAACATATTGGCACTGTACTGGGCGGTCAGATTCTCGACAAGCCTGCAGACGAGCGCAACATCAGAAGAGTAGCTAATGAAATCCATGTAAGCGAAGATGGACTTTGGGATGCATCGAGACAAATAGATATAGTCCCGATGAAGACCATTGAAGCCGCGGCACAGGTCTTGTATATTGTTGTGAATGCGCTTGCAGAAAGCGGGTTTAACCGTATCGAGACAGATTTGCTTTCCTCAAATTTGGCAAATAACTTCATCGAGATTTCAGCAAGCGTCGAAGAGCTCGCGGTAGATTCTCAAATGATTGCGAATAATCAGCGGGAATTGGTTGCGGAAATCAATCAAATCCGTGAAAATATCAAAGAGGTTACCAAGGTTCTAAATTCAATAACACGGATAGCGAATGAAACAAAAATACTTGGAGTAAAT
>JAJUHS010000047.1 GCA_029267755.1 Clostridiales bacterium | reverse complement strand
CGAGTCGGAGGAAATAAATGCCTGCACCGTCAAGGTTAAGGTGGACGTAGACGGAAAGGACGAGGATTGGCTGTTCCTCTTTAAGAACGAAACCCACAACCATCCGACGGAAATCGAGCCCTTCGGCGGAGCCGCGACCTGTATAGGCGGAGCAAT
Organism: Clostridiales bacterium; assembly: GCA_029267755.1. Lineage (GTDB taxonomy): Bacteria > Bacillota > Clostridia > Oscillospirales > Oscillospiraceae > DUPK01. Next base: position 13,701 of record JAJUHS010000047.1, on the reverse strand, counting down.
TAGGGATCCGCTTTCAGGCCGCTCCTATGTCTACCAGGCGATGCGTGTCACCGGCGCGGGCGACCCTACGGTACCGATTTCCGAAACTCTGCCCGGCAAGCTTCCCCAGCGCAAGATAGTAACGACAGCTGCGGCAGGCTACTCCTCCTACGGCAACCAGATCGGGCTTGCCACAGGTCAGGTTGATGAGATATATCATAAAGGGTATATTGCCAAGCGTATGGAAATAGGCGCCGTTGTCGGAGCGGCCCCGCAGAAGAACGTTAGGCGCGAGGTGCCGGTACCTGGAGATATAATAGTTCTGCTCGGCGGCAGGACGGGACGCGACGGCTGCGGCGGCGCAACCGGTTCCTCAAAGTCGCATAACCTTGAATCGCTCGAAAGCTGCGGCGCGGAGGTCCAAAAGGGCAACGCTCCAGAGGAGCGCAAGCTTCAGCGCCTGTTCAGGAACGAGGAAGCCGCAAGGCTAATTAAGCGCTGCAACGACTTCGGCGCGGGCGGCGTTTCCGTCGCAATAGGCGAGCTTGCCGACGGGCTTAAGATCAACCTCGACGCGGTGCCCAAAAAGTATGAGGGGCTCGACGGCACCGAGCTTGCGATAAGCGAATCGCAGGAGCGTATGGCGGTCGTTCTCGGCAAAGACGACGTAAGGCGCTTTATGGAGCTTGCAGAAAGCGAGAACCTTGAAGCTACCGTCGTCGCCGAGGTTCAGGAAACTCCACGCCTTTCTATGATCTGGCGCGGAAAGACGATAGTCGACATTTCCCGCGAATTTCTTAATTCCAACGGCGCGGAAAAGCACGCCTCCGTCTCCGTCAAGGCAAATCCCCTGCCAGAAAAGCGTCTTGACGGCAGCTTTGAAAAGAGGATGGCAGAGTTGGCGGGAGATTTGAATATTTGTTCAAAGCGCGGCCTGTCCGAGCGCTTTGACTCGACGATAGGCGCTGCGACGGTGCTTATGCCCTTCGGCGGCATTTATCAGAGAACCCCCGCCCAGAGCATGGCGGCCAAGTTCCCTCTGATTAAGGGGGAGACGACGACCTGCTCGGTTATGGCTTACGGCTTCAACCCCTATATAATGGAGAGGAACCAGTATGTCGGCGCGTACCTTTCCGTAGTCGAGTCCGTTTCAAAGCTTATTGCCTCAGGCGCGACGCTTGACGACTGCTATCTTACCTTCCAGGAGTACTTTGAAAAGCTCGGGACGAATCCAGACCGCTGGGGCAAGCCGTTTTCCGCTCTGCTCGGCGCGCTTTCCGCACAGCTTGACCTTAAGCTCGCCGCTATTGGCGGAAAGGACTCGATGAGCGGCAGCTTTGAGGATATAGATGTCCCGCCGACTCTTGTCTCCTTCGCGGTTTCGGTTTGCAGCGCAGAAAATATAATCTCGCCTGAATTCAAGAAAAGCGGTAATACTGTCTGCCTGCTTGCGCCTGAATACGGCGAAAATGGGCTTCCGAAGGCCGAATCCCTGCTCAAAAACTATGCTCTCGTTCAGGATATGATACAGAAAGGGCAAATTCTCAGCGCCTACACTCCAACCTATGGCGGAATCGCCGAGGGAGTCATGAAGATGTGCTTCGGAAACCGTCTGGGCTTCGCTTTTGAAAGCGGCATAGGCATTGATGAGGTTTTCGGCTATCTTTACGGCTCGTTTATTCTTGAAACAGATGGCGAAGTCGTCGGCAAGCCTCTCGGAAGAATTAAGGACGACTACAGCCTTTCGTTCGGCGCCGAGACCGTATCGCTTTCAAAGCTTGAGGATGTTTACGAAAACCGCCTAGAGGGTGTTTTTCCATGCAACAGGAAAGCCGAATCGTCTCCGGCTCAGAGCTTCTCCTATGATAAGCGAAGCGCATTAGCTCCGGCTGTAAAAACTGCGAAGCCCAAGGTTCTGATTACGGTTTTCCCGGGCACTAACTGCGAGTACGATACGGCGAAAGCCTTTGAAAAGGCAGGAGCCGAGGTCTTTGTTGAGGTTATTAACAATCTCAGCCCCGAGAGGCTTGCCGAGTCGGTAAAGCGCGTCGAAAGCGGAATAAAGAAATCCCAGATAGTCATGCTTCCCGGCGGCTTCTCCGGCGGCGACGAGCCGGACGGCTCCGGAAAGTTCATTACCGCCTTTTTCAGGAACGCCAGGATCAAGGACGCGGTGCACGACCTGCTTTCCAATCGCGACGGACTTATGGGCGGAATCTGCAACGGCTTCCAGGCTCTTATTAAAATGGGGCTTGTTCCTTACGGCTATATAACCGACATGGACGAAAGTTGCCCGACGCTTACCTATAACGCCATTGGCCGCCATCAGTCAAAGCTTGTGCGAACCAGGATCGCGTCGGTAAAATCGCCCTGGCTTTCTTCCTGCAATGTCGGCGACATCTATACTGTCGCAATCTCTCATGGCGAAGGCAGATTCGTCTGTCCGGACGAACTTTTAAAGAAGCTGGCTGAAAACGGCCAGATCGCAACCCAGTATGTCGACATTGACGGCAAGCCCACTATGGATATCCAATTCAACCCCAACGGCTCGGTCTGCGCGGTCGAGGGCATAACATCTCCCGACGGCAGGGTTTTCGGAAAGATGGGTCATTCCGAGCGCATCGGCAGCCTGCTTTATAAAAACGTACCCGGCAGCTTTGACATCGGAATGTTCAGAAACGCCGTAGAGTATTTCAAATAATATTCCGGAATAAAACCGATTTGCTTTAAACCAATAAAAAAACCAAACTGCAAACTATCAGCATAAAACGCTTAGTTTGCAGTTTTATATTTGTGTAATTTTACAGAAGTAGCTGCTTACTGAAAAACGGAGGCACTGTTTATGACCATATGGAGAATAACGGGCGCCCATATGGTTCCGCTCTTTTCGTAGCATCTAGCGAGTGCTATCGAGCCGGGCAGATATTGCAGCATGTAAAATATGAATCTTATGTCAAAGCCTCCTAGAGTGTAGGTCCATAGGTGATAAAACGAGAAAAAAAGGAAAGAGATTGTATACGCGGCGGCGCGGTTCCTTTTGCGTATCAATCCGAAGAGGACTCCGCGGAACAGCGTTTCCTCCACAATAGGTGCGAGGAGCACGGTGGAAACGACCATGGTCTCCCAGTGCCTTGAAATCTGCCTTGTAACCGCTTCATTGTTAGGATTGGCCGCGGACTGAACATTCAAGAGAGATAGGATATAGGTTAACGCGTAGAGCATTATTATATAAAGCATATAGCTGAGCAGGACGGATTGTATCGACAAGGCAAATCGGTCAATGAAGTCTGAAAAGGAGCTTTTCAGAAATCCGCGCATGCAGAACACAATGAACAAAAAGGCTATAAGGTAATATATAAGGGTGAGCGTCGCTTCGGAGGGAGTCCTGCCGAGCGGATAAAACAGGCCGGTAAAAACCAGACTGACCGCGAGCGGCATTACAAACATATGCAGCGGGAGATAAATCAGCCCGAAGATAAGTTCTTTTCTTTTTGAGGGATAGAGCAAATCCAAACTATTCAACACCTCGTTTCAGTTCAAAAAGCAGGTTCATGGCCTCTATGGGAGTCAGCGTGTTTAGGTCGATCGACCGAAGTCTTGAAGCCACAGCCTCGGCCGCCACGCTGCCCAGAGAAATCTGAGGTTCTTCTTCGGCTGAAAAGGCGCTTTCATGCCTTACGTTCTCCTTGCTCTCTAGAGAAGACAGCACCGCTTTAGCCCTGCGGATCACGGAATCGGGCACACCGGCAAGCTTTGCGACCTCAATGCCGTAGCTGTCATCTGCACCGCCCGGAACAATTTTGCGCAGGAATATAACCTCATCGCCGCGTTTCTTCGCGGAAATGTTATAATTTTTAACGCCCTCCAGTTCGTCCTCAAGAGCTGTAAGCTCGTGATAGTGTGTGGCGAACATGGTTTTGGCGCCGAGCTTTTTTTTGTCGGTGCAATGCTCTAGAACCGCCCTCGCGATCGCCATTCCGTCGAAGGTCGAGGTGCCGCGCCCGATTTCGTCGAGTATCAGCAGGCTTTTGGAGGTCGCGTTCTTTATTATCTGCGCAACCTCAGACATTTCCACCATAAATGTGGACTGCCCGGAGGCAAGATCGTCGGATGCGCCGATTCGCGTAAAAATGCGGTCAACAATGCCTATCCGCGCCGATTTTGCGGGTACGAAGCTTCCAATCTGCGCCATCAATACGATGAGCGCGGTCTGGCGCATATAGGTCGACTTTCCCGCCATGTTCGGGCCGGTAATAATAGCGGTTCTATTCCCAAAAGTGTCTAGATAAGTGTCATTCGGCACGAAAAGGCCGTCGGGCTGCGTACGCTCTACGACGGGATGTCGTCCGTCCCTGATATCGATGATGCCCGATAAATCTATTTCGGGCATGCAGTAATTGTTTTTTGCTGCGTTTTCGGCTAAGGAGGCCAGAACATCCGCCTCGGCAACCAGAGCCGCGGTACGCTGTATGCGAAGAACTTCCTTCGCGATATCCTCACGCAACTCGGTAAAAAGCTCATATTCGAGAGCTGTGAGCCTATCCTTTGCATTAAGCAGGGAGGTTTCAAGCTCCTTAAGCTCCTCGGTTATAAAGCGTTCGCAGTTGGCGAGCGTCTGCTTGCGTATGTAGTTTTCCGGAACCTCACTGCTCTGGGAGCGCGGTATCTCTATATAGTAGCCGAATACCTTGTTATATCCGATGCGCAGTTTCTTTATGCCCGTTCGCTCGCGCTCGGCCGCGGCTATGGCGGCGACCGCTTCGTTTCCGTTTTCGGAGAGCTGCCTGAGCTTATCGACCTCCTCGCTGTAGCCGCTGCGTATCATGCCGCCTTCCCTCACGGAAAAGGGCGGCTCGTCGCAGATTGCGCGGTCTATTTTGAATTTAATGTCCTGAAGGTCGTCAAGCTGAGAAAGCTCGCGCAGAGCCGAGGCTTTCATCGGGGTGAGCAGCCTTTTTATCTCCGGCAGCTTCTCGACGGAGGATGAAAGAGCGACAAGATCGCGGCAGTTCGCGCTGCCGTAGACTATGCGCCCGATAAGGCGCTCAATGTCGCCGATTTCGCGAAGCGCAAGCCTTAATTCTCCCCTTATGACACCATCGCCGAACAACTCTCCGACCGCGTTGAGGCGGCGGTTTATGGCGGCAGGGGTGAGAAGCGGCTTTTCAAGCCAGGAACGAAGCAGTCTTCCGCCCATGGATGTTTTTGTGCTGTCGAGCACCCAGAGAAGGCTTCCACGCTTTTCTCCGGAACGCAGGGTCTCGGTCAGCTCGAGATTCCTTCTTGTATATAGATCAAGCTCCATAAACTGGCCGGAGGTATAAAAATTCAAAGAATTTATATGCGAAAGATCCGTTTTTTGCGTTTCGTGTATGTATGACAACAGGGCCCCCGCAGCGCAGACAGCCGCCGGATTGTCGCCGAGTCCAAGCCCGTCTAGATCGGAAACCGAAAACTGCTCGCAAATCAGCGCGGCGGACTCCATAAACGAAAATCTTTGGTCTGCGGTCTGAAAAGGACAGCCCGCAGAGGATGAAACATAAGCCGAGATTGCGGAGCTTTCCGAGGCTCCAGCATTAAGAACTGCCTCCGCCGGGCGATAGCGCCCCAGCTCATTCACTATATGCGTCTCGTTGTTCTCGGAGAACGAGGCAAGTGAAAATTCGCCGGTCGAAATATCAGCGAAGCATACGGCCCCGCTTGAAGCGTCGAGATAAACCGAGGCGATATAGTTGGATTTTCTTTCGTCAAGCATTGAGCTAAATATCACGGTGCCGGGGGTTATTATGCGCACCACGTCCCGAGAAACAAGGCCTTTCGCGAGAGCTGGATCCTCCGTCTGCTCGCAGATGGCCACCTTATAGCCCTTCGCAAGCAGCCTCGCTATATAGGCCTCGCTCGAATGATACGGCACTCCGCACATCGGAGTGCGCTCGTCGGGGTTTTCTTTGGCCCTGTCCCTTGTGGTGAGCGTAAGGTCAAGCTCCCTTGAAGCCGTACGCGCATCATCATCAAACATTTCATAAAAATCGCCGAGCCTGAAAAACAGAATGCAGTCTGAGGTCTGACTTTTGATCTCCTTGTATTGGCGCATCATCGGTGTTGTTTCAGCCATACCGCACCTCCTAAACTATCTCGCCAAAAAGAGCCCATGTGGTGCTTTGCGTTATTTTTGCGTTTACAAATTTGCCTATAAAGGACTCCTCTCCCTTTAAATGAACGAGCCTTCCGCCAGAAGTACGGGAGGTAAGATTATATTCGGAACCGGCGTCGGATTTCCCGTCTACGAGCACGCGAACGACAGTTCCGACGTATTCCGAGTGCTTTTGGCCTGAAATAATATTTTGAAGCTCCAGCAGACGGTCGAAACGTTGCTGTTTTTCTTCCCTGGTGAAAGGGTCAGGCATACCGGCTGCGGGAGTACCCCTGCGGGGAGAATATATGAAGGTGAAGAGCGCGTCAAAACGCACTTTTTCCAGAACCTCGAGCGTCTCCTCAAATTCCTCCTCTGTCTCTCCGGGAAAGCCCACTATTACGTCGCTCGTCAGAACGATGTCGGGGATAATCTCCCTTGCCATAGTGACAAGGTCAAGATACTCTTCCTTTGTGTAGCCGCGATTCATCGCTTTCAGGACGCGTGAGCTGCCCGCCTGAAACGGAAGATGAATATGGTTTGCGGCCTTTTCACAACTCGCCATGGTTTCGAAGAGCCGCCTTGTCGCATCCTTCGGGTGACTCGTCATAAAGCGTATGACAAACTCACCGTCGATTTTGTTGATTTCCTCGATAAGGTACGAAAAATCGGCGCCTGTTCCGAGATCCTTTCCGTAGGAATTCACGTTTTGCCCTAGAAGTGTTATATCCTTGTAGCCCCCGGCGATTATTTCCCTCGCCTCGGCGATTATGTTTTCAGGGAGGCGGCTTCGCTCCCTGCCGCGGACATATGGAACAATGCAGTAGGAGCAGAAGTTGTTGCAGCCGTTCATTACTGAAAGCCAGGCCTTGACGCCTCTGTCACGGTAGACTGGCAGACCTTCAGTTATTTCTCCGTCCGACTGCCTGAGCGCGAAAATGCGCTTGCGCTTGGGCTTTAGGACGCCGTCGAGCAACTCCGGAAAGCGCGGCAGCTCGTGTGTGCCGAAAACAAGGTCAACGTAAGGGTAGGACTTTTTTATTTTATCTGCGACATGCTCCTGCTGGACCATGCAGCCGCAAATCGCGATAACCATATCGCGCCGGGCTTTTTTGGCGTGCGAAAGCGCGCCGACGTTTCCCAAAACGCGCATTTCGGCGTGCTCTCTGACGGCGCAGGTATTTATGACGACCACATCGGCCTCAAATTCGTCCTTTGTGAATTCGTAGCCCATACGGCTCAGCATTCCGCGTATCCTCTCGCTGTCCGCTTCGTTCTGCTGACAGCCGTAGGTGTCTACGAAGGCTTTGGGCGGTGATTCCAGAGTACTATTCTTTTCCGCTATGCGGGCCATTATTTCGTTCTGCCGCATGAGTTCAATTTCAGGTGTTTCGTTGTTACGTTCCAAGGTAAATATCTCCGTTCAGATAATAAATTTTATTTTAACATTTCCCTACAAATTTTACAACGGGTGTTTGACGAATTAGGCGAAACTGGTTATACTGAATTTAATGTTTGTCGATATTTTGGCGCTTACCAAGCATTTCGGAGGAAGATATGGCAAAAATAATAGAAATGTCGCAGCATATGGCCGACCTTATCGCCGCGGGCGAAGTGGTCGAACGTCCGGCCTCCGTGGTGAAGGAACTTATTGAAAACTCCATGGACGCTGGGGCCTCGGCCGTTACTGTCGAAATCAAAAACGGAGGCATGACATATATCCGCGTTACGGATGACGGCTGCGGAATAGCTCCCGAGGATGCGGAGACTGCATTCCTGCGTCACGCGACAAGCAAGCTCCTTAGGGAAGAAGAGCTTGCGTCCATAAAGACACTCGGGTTCCGAGGCGAGGCTCTCGCCGCAATATCGGCGGTATCGCGCGTAGAGATGTTCACAAGGGAGCGCGGGGCCGCTGAGGGTACGTCCATTTCGCTGGAAGGCGGTTCGGTCATTGATAAATCCCCGGCTGGCTGCCCCGATGGCACAACGATAATAGTCCGTGACCTTTTTTTCAATACTCCCGCAAGGCTTAAGTTTATGAAGAAGGACTCCTCGGAGGGCGCCGCTGTTTCTGCCGCCGTGATCCGCTGCGCGCTGTCGCATCCCGGGATCTCGATACGCTACATAAAGGACGAAAAGGAAGAATTCCATACGCCGGGGGACGGGCGTATGGACTCTTGCATATATTCTGTGCTGGGCAGAGAGTTTTCAAACAGCATGATTTACGCCGCAGCGTCGGACGGCTTCGTTTCAGCGGAAGGATACATATCGTCTCCGAATACGGCAAGGGGCAACCGCAGCCATCAGTTTTTCTTTGTCAACGGGAGATTCGTAAAGTCGCAGATGCTTCAGGCCGCGCTGGAGCAGGGATATAAAAACAGCCTTTTCACAGGAAGGTTTCCCGCCTGCGTACTTTATATTACTCTTAATCCGGCGTCGGTGGACGTAAACGTCCATCCAGCCAAGACCGAGATAAAGTTTCTTGGCGAGCGTCAGGTTTTTGACGCGGTCTACTACGCCGCAAAGTCGGCGCTTACGGAAAAGTCACAGCCCAAAATTGAGCTTAATGTATCAAAGCCGAAAATCGAGGCCAAGCCCCAAAGCTTTATTCCTAAAACTGAAGCGCCGAAGTCTGCCATAACTGAAACATTCGGAGAGAAGGAAACGGCTAAGCCTCCGGCGGAAACCGTAAAATATAACAGCAACGTCGATTTCAAATCATCGGTGGCTTTGACGGAAGCGGCGAAGCCGCTCCCAATACAGACGGTGGAGCAGACAAGGATTGTATATAACTCCGCTCCAACGACATCATGGAGACCCGCGGCGGAGGTTAATATACAATCTGCCGCGGCTGAGCATGGGACCGTAAAACAAATACCCGCAACTCGGGAACTGCTGCCGAAGGAGGAAGAATCTTACCGCATAATTGGGGAGGCTATGAATTCCTACATAATCGCCGAGCGCGGAGAAAGCCTTCTGCTTATAGATAAGCATGCCGCACATGAGCGGATGCTGTTTGACAAGCTTAAAAGCGGCGAGCGGGACACAATGTCGCAGGCTCTGATAACTCCCTATCTGGCGGATGTCGGTAGGGAAGACGCGGCGGAGCTCTTGAGCCAAAGAGAGCTTTTGGAGGAGCTTGGCTTTGAAATCGACGACTTTGGAGGAGGCACGGTGGCGGTAAGCGGGGTGCCTGCGGATATAGCCGCTTCCGATATAACCGCGCTTCTGACCGAGGTTTGCGAGGACATAAGGCTTGGTAAGAAGCCCGGAACCCTCGGAATCAAGGATGAGATACTTGCAAGCGTAGCCTGCAAGGCCGCAATAAAGGCCGGAAAAAAGTCAGAGCCTAAGGAATACATCCCCGTGGTGGAAAAGGTCATGTCGGGAGAAATAAAATACTGTCCTCACGGCAGGCCGGTTTCGATTGAGCTTACAAAAAAGAGCTTGGATAAAAACTTTAAGAGGATATAAATAAATGTGGGCAGCTTCAAGCGTATGATGCTGCCCACATTTATTATTGTATTTTACTGTATTCCGGGAAGGGAGGGTATCCCGGCGAAGCCTTCTTCAAGCTCCTTGTCGGTCGGGATATGGTCCGTCATTGTTTTTTCATTGTAGGACATATAAGCCGAAAGGTCGAAGTAGCCGGTTCCGGTGAGGCCGAACAGGATGGTCTTTTCTTCGCCGGTATCCTTGCACTTCATCGCCTCGTCTATCGCGACGCGTATTGCGTGGGCGCTTTCGGGGGCAGGCAGGATGCCTTCAACCTTTGCGAACATGGTAGCGGCCTCAAATACCTTCGTCTGCTCGACCGCTCTCGCCTCGTCGAGGAAGCCGTCGTGGTAAAGCTGCGACAGTATCGGGCTCATACCGTGGTAACGAAGGCCGCCTGCATGGTTTGCGGACGGAATATAGGTTGATCCGAGGGTGTACATCTTCGCGAGGGGAGTCACCTTGCCGGTATCGCAGAAGTCGTAGGCAAACTTACCCCTAGTCATCGACGGACAGGACGCGGGCTCTACGGCTATGAAGTAAGGCGCATGCTTGCCCTTAAGCCTATCCTCCATAAACGGAGCCATAAGGCCGCCGAGGTTGGAGCCGCCGCCGGCGCAGCCGATCACAATGTCCGGGTACTCGCCATACTTTTCCATTGCAGTCTTCGCTTCAAGGCCGATTATAGACTGATGCAAAAGGACCTGGTTGAGGACACTGCCGAGGACATACTTATAGCCCTCGTGAGATACGGCGTATTCGACGGCCTCTGAAATCGCGCAGCCGAGGCTTCCTGTGGTGTCCGGATGCTCGGCGAGTATCTTTTTACCGACATCCGTCGTATCGGACGGAGATGGTATGATGGTTGCCCCGTAGGTTTCCATGACCGCCTTGCGGTAAGGCTTTTGCTGATATGAAACCTTAACCATATAAACTCGGCAGTCAAGACCGAAGTATCCGCAGGCCATGGAGAGAGCTGTGCCCCATTGTCCGGCGCCAGTTTCGGTGGTAACGCCCTTAAGGCCCTGCTGTTTTGCGTAATAAGCCTGGGCAATCGCAGAGTTGAGCTTGTGGCTTCCGGAGGTGTTGCCACCCTCGTACTTATAGTAGATCTTTGCGGGCGTGTTCAGTGCCTTTTCAAGGCAGTAAGCGCGTACCAGAGGGGATGGACGATACATTTTATAAAAGTTTCGTATCTCCTCGGGTATTTCAACATATCTGTCCGTGGCATTCAGCTCCTGCTTTGCAAGCTCGGTGCAGAAAACGGGGCTGAGATCCTCAACGGTGACGGGCTTCAGCGTTCCGGGATGAAGTATCGGACAGTGGTCTGTCTTCATATCGGCACGCACATTGTACCATGCTTTTGGAAGTTGTTCTTCTGTAAGATAAATTTTATAAGGAATTTCGTTTGCTTTTGACATTTTGTTTACCCCTTTCTGTCATTTCGGGGACGGGGTTATAAAAAATGCCCCTATCCCCCAACAATTCTGTTGCAGGGACAAGAGCTTAACTCCTGCGGTGCCACCCGGCTTGGCGCTATTGCGCCCACTCTGCGCACACTGTTATGTGCCAACATTTTTTAACGAAGCGTCACCTCCGTCGCCCCTACTCGGTAATACCTTTCAGTTTGCCCTCACAGAACCATTCACCGCCGCCCGCCTTACCGCTTTCCACCATCCGCGGCTCTCTTTAAAGTTGTGCATGCAGCTACTCTTTCTGCTCATCGGTTTATAAGTTTATATTATTATAATATAAAAAGCTCAATTGTCAAGTGCCTGTTTAAAAACCTTTTTTGTTTAGTGTAAAATCCGTTATTATTAATCCTTCAGAAGCAATTCCACAGACATCAATAAGTGCAGATTAAACCCAAATAATCCTCGATAATGCTTATGGCATTTGCCACACCGTCTTCATCCCTTAGCTTCTGCCCGTATTCAGCTGCCCTCTTCTGCATGGCTTCATCTGTAACCGCAGTGTTCAAAGCCTCTGAATAGTTGTCTGCAGTCAGCTTTTTACACCATATCGGCTTTGTTCCTATGCCAAGCTGATATACGCGGTCTCCCCAAAACGGCTGATCGCCGCCAAATGGCACAATCACGCTCGGCACGCCCGCTCGTATTCCCGCCGCCGTCGTGCCGGCACCGCCGTGATGAGACACCGCTTTTACCTGCCGGAACAGCCATTCGTGCGGAACGTTGCCGATCAGCAAGACATTTTCAGGCAGCTTACGTTCGCCAATATTTCTCCAGCCTGCAGAAAGCAGCGCTCTCTGCTTCGTCCTCTTCACGCTTTCTAAAACCACATCAAGAATCCTGTCAAAGTTGCCGCCGACAGTACTTCCGAAGCCAATATAAACAGGTTTTTCACCGCCTTCAAGAAATTCTTTGAGTTCTTGATCAGGCCTCCATTCCTTTTGGGTTTCTTCGATCCAAAATCCGGTCAGATGGCAGTTGTCACCCCATTCCTTTGGCTTCGGAGAAATCGTCGGACTGTAAGCGTATAACGTAGGTATGGGTTTTCCGTTCATTTCACGGTAAGGAAACTGAAAGGGCTTTATTTCTGGCAAGCCCATTTCCACACGCCAATCGTTAAGCAAGGTTCTCGTAACGTTGGACCATAAAATATCCCTGCCTTTGAAGGTGATGAGATTATACATTTTCCCAAAGGGAAGGCGGGGGGCCGTCATGGCGGGGAATTCGCCCGTGGGATCAAGCGGGCAGAAAAATATACGAAAGCACGGAATTTTATACTTCTCGCAGGCGTGGTAAGCCACGCTACCCAGGGTGGTATATAAAACGCAGTCCGCATTTCTGCAGGCGTTTTCAATGTCAATTAGAAAATCTTTTTTAATCGGTTCCAATAGTCCTTTAAGATTCCTGAAATATTCATCAAAGGACACCTGCTCGCCTATAAGCTTCTCCATCAGAAGCTCCGCCGATCCTGTCATATGAGCGTATTCAAATCCTTCGGATTCAATCAGCTTCCGGAACTTGTCCATCGCACAGATGTGTACGGAGTGCCCTTTGCGCTGCAATCCTTTTCCGAGAGCGATAAGCGGCTGGACGTCTCCCATTGAACCTATGGTTATAAAACAAAACCTCATTATTTACACCCTCCAATGCTATGCTTTAAATAGATATGTTATTTTCTGACGGCTTTTTGCGAAGTATAAGCGCACTTAATGCCCCTGATTATGTTTATTGAAAAGTCCCGCTGTTTGCGGGACTTTTTCGGTTTCAAAACTATAATTTTTTGATTTAATTCGAGGCGCATAATGGCAACCCGGGGTGTCGTCTAGCTATATTTTGCCATAAAAAACCTAATTTTTCAATTAATTTGTGCATGAAAACATGCAACTCACGCATAAATAATTGAATTTAACGAAAAAAAGTGATAAATTATCGATAACAAATAGATAGGAGGCGATGCCGTTGGCTAAGGTAATCAATTTCTCGGAAATGGCCAAGAAAAACGTCCTGCGGGGTAGCGGCGGCAATGTTGACGGTAATAGAGGCATTATTAAATAACCCAGCGATATCAACGAATAAGAGCAAGCTGCCCTGATAAGTCATTTGCCTATAAGGTGGCTTGCTCATTTATTATCTCAGTATATTTATACTGTGCTCTGTGCTCACAAAAGCAGAGCTATTTTATACTTTTTTCCGAGTAATAAAGACTCCAACAATTGCTCCAATCAATGCAAACGGAGCTATTCTGATGAACAACCACTCAAGAATGTGGAACCCCGCTCCAAGAACTGCAGTTTCGGGGTTGCTATAATCCCAAGCCAAGTAAGGACTATCGGCTACTATCAAAACCACAAAAGCAATTATTATAACTGCACATAGTGAAATACAAAGCCAATGAAGAATATTACGCCTTGTCACCTTTCTTTGAGCAAGCTGCGAGTTTATAACCTCAAGCTTTTCAGATATCGCCTTTAAGTCATCCGCCTTTGGAGGGTCAATGGTTTCTCCAAGTAAAGTACTTACAGGTATTTCAAACACTTCCGATATAGACATCAACATTTCAGAATCAGGAACCGACAAACCTTTTTCCCATTTAGAGACTGTTTGTCGCACCACATTCAGCTT
>JAJUHS010000035.1 GCA_029267755.1 Clostridiales bacterium | reverse complement strand
GCTTTTACATACTCCACCGCTTTAGCATAGCACGCCCGCATTTGCGATGTAATGAACTTCTGCGTGTCAAGCGCGTCCTCGTATATATTTTTCGGAAACTTTTCCCTTATTGACGGAGCATAGTAGCTTCCGTCCTTAGGCATCCAATATTCCTTCAGAGTATATTCTCCTGCCGTATTTCTTTCAAATGTCAATGCAACGGGCATATGGCTGCCAGCGGTTTCGTTTAATTGACCATCCTTGTATTCAAACTCAACATAGAGCACCATCGCGTAGACGGTGACAATGTTATCGTTTTTTACCGTATTAAGCGTTACATGCGATTCAGCGGCGAATTGGGCGCTCTTATAGCTGATTTTGTTCTCGCTTAAAATTGCCGATGAAACGCAGGCGTCGAGGTCATATTGGGGGCTTGCGTTGCCCGGGAGAAGCCTTAATCTAAGGGCGTTTTCCTGGCTGCCTTCCTCAGCGAAGGTGCCGGTCCATATGATTCCCAAATATTCGGCAACTCCCTTTTCATAAGAAACTATCAGGCAGGGCTGACCCATGCTCGAATACTCGGTTATCCAGCCGTCCTCCTCAGTCATACCTCCCGCAAAAATGACCTTGCTCATATCCTCGGGCTTAAGGCGGTATTCAAGCAGCCAAAGCTCCACCGGGAATTCCGTTACGTTTTCATAACGGGCAAGTCGTTTTAGGGTTTTAATTTTGCTGTCTGTGATTCTTACGCCGTAGGATTCAAAGGCCTTGATATTGTTTTGGATAAAGGTCTGAGCATACGCTTCAATCGTATTTATGCCGGCGGGTTTCAGCAAGTCGATGCTTTTTTCACGCATCCCTCCGCTTTTGTCCGGCAGGTAGGCCGTAAGTGTCAGATCTATATAGCCATTATTCATCGGTATCGAATAGGTTTTGCCCGCTTCCCACGCTCTCTTGTCGTTTATATCCTCAAACAGATGAACGCTCTGCGAAAAGCCGTCGTCGGATACGTGCCGTCCTGCTATGTGGAGGTTCCAGTCCTTTGTATTCTCGTAGTCCTCCGGTATCTTGAAGCTTATCTGTTCTCCGTTATTCACTACGCTCGCGGAAAGCTTATCGAGCGCCTCACTCGCGCTGAGGGAGGCCGCCTTCGCTCCTGTAAACGTGCTTATCACGCAAACGGAAATTATAAGCAGTACCACGACCAGCGAGGGCAGGAAGGTTTTCGGATTCCTTACAATCATGTTTAATCTCTCCTTAATGCTGTGTTTTCCGGAAACCATGGTCGTCGTAGCGCAGCAAAGGGCGGCAGGAACGTTTCTTTCCGCAATCATATCGACAAGCACATAGCCGTAGTCAATTCTGTTATCCTTTCCGATACGGCTGATAACCGCCTCATCGCAGGCCATTTCGCTGTCGTTCCGCGAGAGGACGGCGGCTGCCCACACAAGCGGGTTCCACCAGTAAGCGGCAACACAAAGCACCCTAAGTACCGACCAGATGTGGTCTCCGTGGCGGTAGTGGCAAAGCTCGTGCTCAAGGGCATACCTTGTGCTCGCCTCGTTTTTAACGGCTTTCGCCGTGAGATAAATCGACGGCCTCGGCAGACCAAACAGGCAGGGAGAGGCAGTATCCTCGGAGACATATACGGGTATCGGGCATTCTGCTGGATACACCCTGCGGGTTCTGTAAAGGTTCCTGTAAAACCTAATGTTTACTGCCGCAAACCACAGCGCCGCCGCAACGCTCCCGCCAATCCGGACAATCCTGATTATTTGCCCTGCGCTAATGCTCCCCTGCTTCTCCGGGACATTATTTTTAAGGCCGATACTGTCATTATTCACTTGAGCTTCGTCTATGGCGTTTATGGACGCTTGCGGAGTAATATTCATATCGGAATAATGAACTTGGGAATCAAAAGACGCACCCTTTGCGCCAAAGACGTTCATGATACTTATGGAGCTTGAAAACAGCGCGAAGGGAAGGCAAAGGCGAAGCAGCGCCAGACCCCACAGGGCGTACTGCAGGCGGCGGCTGATTTTTCCCGAAAACAGGAATCTTATTCCTATAATTATTGCTATCAGCGCCGACGAGGTTATGGCGGTTTCAATCATTTTCCGGCCTCCTTTTCAGCTTGCCTAAGAATGGCATAAAGCTCATCTATTTCCTCGCGAGTAAGTTTCTTTTGCCCCGCCATCGACGCGACCATCATACTAAGGCTTCCATCATATACTTTATTGAGGAAATCCTTGGCTTCCTTTATTGCAATATCCTCCTTTAAGATCATAGGATAATACTGGCGGGAGCGCGAGCCCTCCTCGTATCTGACCGCCCCCTTTTCTTCAAGTCTCGATAGCATAACGAATATGGTGTTTTTATTCCAGCCTGTATCCGACGCAAGCGCGGAAACCATCTGAGCTATTGTTCTGGGGGAACTTTCCCAGAGCAGATTCATAAGCTTCCATTCCCCGTCAGATAAGCTGATATTCCTGGACATGGGCCACACCTCCACGATGGTAAACATATGTTATCTTACATATAGCACTTTGGTAAACGTTTGTCAACCTTTTTTTGAAATATTTTCTAATTAAGCGGCGGCACCCCGAAAACCTGGGTGCCGCCGCTGCTTTTTTTATCTAAATTGTGTGTCGGTAATATGCTTTTCCTTAAACGGGAAGCCTTTGTCGAACTCTTCAAGCTCTGCTTTGTCTATGTGGAACACCGCATCCTCATAAAATCTTCCGGATATACCGTCCAGCGCTCCTGAAAAAAGCTCCAGTGCCATGAACTGCTCAAAGTTTTCGCCATCGGAGGTGGAAATTTTAAATTTGTCCGCGTTTTGAAAGCCAAAACGGTGATAATAGAATTCGCTCCCGTAAATGACAACTCCCTTAAAACCCATGTCCTTTGCAATCTTTAGTGTATGCTTAACTAATAACGTGCCAACTCCCTGCTTCTGATACTCCGGCGATACTGTTAAAGGCCCAAAGGTTAGAAGATCATACTCTGTATTATTTTCGTCTATGACTTTTGCTCGAGAATACATAATGTTTCCGATAATTCTATCATCAATAGTGGCAACAAAATCAAGCTCCGGAATAAATGCGGGGACTTTTCTTAACTTATGAGCCAATAGGTGCTCGTCACAGCCTGGCATATGCAGATCCCAGAAGGCCTCGCGGGTTATATTTTCAACTTCTCTGTAGTCTTTTTCGGTTTCGCGGCGTATATTTATATTCATTGTGATTTTCCTTTCAATGTCGGTTTAAAAATAAAAAAACCGCCGAAACATGCCGCGCGAAATGCGCAGATGCTTCCTGCGGGAAAAGCTCTGCCTAGCGGGCTGTACCGCAGCAGAGTTAAGTAAGAAGTCGGTCAGGCATGTCTCAAAAGGGCAAGACAATCAACGGGGTATACCCCCGCAGCGCCAGACCCTTTGCGATATTCAGTTAGAATCCGCCTTAACAGACCGGACCGACATCAACACGCCACCTTTATAAAGATAATACTAATCTAATACTGTTTGAAGATTTTGTCAACACCTTCTCCAATTTTTTGCAGTTCAAAAAGCAAAAAATTTATTTAAAATATGCTTGCGGCAGAGCATTAATACACATATAATGTAACTATAAATATAATGAGACATACAGGTGCGGTTGCAGCGGATTTGTTCAAAAAATACGTGAAAACCATAGGCCTGTATTATTTACAGCCAATTTTAGAGAAAAAACAACATTTTTATATGGGATAAAGAGGAATTATTACATATTATGCAGCCTTGATTTGCATAAATCTACCGTCGAAAACTACGCTCCTGCAAAAATGCGGAAGCGTTTTAATTTCGGCGATATGTACAATCTGAGGTTTTCCATTTTTTGCATATATTCCTCTCTGATTTCTACAAATTTCTCGCTTTAAAAGGGAGGATAATACACATGGATTTTTGCAGTTTCCCTTTTTTGTTTCGGTTTTTGCCTCTTTTTCTTCTGGCGTATTATCTTTTGCCCGATAAGTGCAGAAATCTCGTGCTGTTTATCGGAAGCTTGATTTTTTATGCTTTTATCAGTATTCCCTGTACGCTGATATTGCTTATCATCGTTGAGCTGAATTATCTTATCGCCTCAAAAATGCCGCACGGCAGGTCTATTCTCTCGTTAGGCATAATTTTAAATGTTCTCCTGCTTGTTTTCTTTAAGATCGGACCTGTTTCAATGCCCGGCATCTCCTTCATTACGTTTGGGATGATAGCATTTTTGGTAGATGCCTTTCGGAAAACAGAGGGAGATTATCCCGTTTTCAGAACTTATGCGATTATGTTTCCAAAGCTTATTTCCGGCCCCATAACTCGCTATGAGGAATTGAAACCAGCCTTGACCGGCAAAAGACATTTATATGAGAACGTCGAGGGCGGTCTGGAGCTTTTTGTGCTGGGCCTGAGCTATAAGGTGCTTCTCGCCGACCGCATCGCCGGATTATGGAATAATATCCAAACAATAGGATTTATAAGCATATCCACTCAGCTCGCCTGGCTGGGGGCAGTCGGTTTCAGCCTTCAGCTTTACTTTGATTTTCAGGGTTATTCTCTGATGGCTATCGGGCTTGGAAAAATGCTTGGCTTTGAATTTCCGGACAACTTTGACTCGCCTTACTGTTCGAGGTCCATATCCGAATTTTACCGAAGATGGCACATGACTCTTGGCAGATGGTTCAAGGACTATGTTTATATACCGCTTGGAGGGAACAGGCGCGGCAAGGTGAGAACGACGCTCAATCTTCTTATAGTCTGGCTGTTGACAGGACTCTGGCACGGTATCGGATGGAATTTCGTAATGTGGGCCGGCTTTTTATTCTTTTTCATCGCACTCGAGAAGCTTTTTCTCGGGAAAATCCTGGAAAAGAGCCGCATTATCTCACATCTATATACTCTGCTGCTGATCCCTGTTTCCTGGATGTTTTTCGCGATCACGAATGCGGAGGAAGTCTGGATTTACATCTCCCGAATGTTCGCTCCGATAGTAAACAGCGTCGGGATAAATGTATACGCCCAGGATTATATTAAATACGGCAAGATTTACGGTCCGTTTATCGCCGCCGCCATTATCTTCGCGCTGCCCTGGCCAGAACGGCTGATCCGCAGGTTTACCGGAAAATGGCCCGTCATTTTGCTTATGCTTCTGCTGTTCTGGTTGTCGGCCTACGAAATTTCCATCAATTCGAACAACCCGTTCATGTACTTTAAATTCTGATTATTTTTGCGGGCAGCCGCAGAATATGCACATAATATGACTATTCATTTTCGTGGTCATTTTGTGCCTCAGAAAAGCGAAAGGAAGGTCATAAATAATGAAAAAATTTCCTTTTCTTATTATCCTCGCCGCAAGCTTTGCTGTGGTGGTATTCTGCGGTTTCGCGCTAATGCCCGGAGCAAGGGGCTCGTTTTTGCCCGACTCATACATAAGCGGTTTATTTACGGGGATAAGCAACGGCAGCATTTTCTCACCGACTCCCGGCACAAGCTCGCAGCCGGTATTTAACCCTGACGCGGAGCAGAGCAAACCTCCTGAGAGTACTCCTGCGCAGTCGCCCTTAGGCAATCCTCAGACGGAACCGAGCGAAGATCCGACTTCTCCGCCGGCTGTCCCTCCGACTCAGGTTGCCGAAACACCTGCCACGCCAGCCCAAAACCCCGAAACTCCGCCACCCGCGCTCCCGCCCATCGAGCAGAAATTCGTTCAGGTTGACCAAAGCTATTTTAACGATGCTCTTTTCGTCGGCGATTCCAGAATGGTCGGGATGGGAGAGTATTCCGGACTTAACTCCACCTGTTACGCCTCCGTGGGAATGACTATTTACAATCTTCTTGACAAGCCTTTCATATCGCTTGACAGCGGCTCAAAGCCGGTTACGCTGGATTATGCGCTGCAGCAAAAGCGGTTCGGCAAGATTTATATTATGGTCGGAATCAACGAAATGGGAACCGGCAGCCTCCAGAGGTTTGTGGACACCTATCGGTCCGCCGTCCAGCGGATAAGAGAGCTTCAGCCGGACGCCGTTATTTTTGTGCAGGGCATACTTTATGTGACGGCGAGCCGCTCCG
Source organism: Clostridiales bacterium (assembly GCA_029267755.1). Lineage (GTDB taxonomy): Bacteria > Bacillota > Clostridia > Oscillospirales > Oscillospiraceae > DUPK01. Next base: position 11,043 of record JAJUHS010000035.1, on the reverse strand, counting down.
AAACGGACGAGGTCTTCAGCAACGAAAAAATAAGGGAGCGAAACAGAGCCCTCGCGGGCCTTGCCGACGGCAGGAGCTGCTTCTATATTGATGTTAACGAGGTTCTGTCGGACGGAAAAGGCAATCTTAATAAGGACTATTCCTGGGACTCCTGTCATCTTAAAGCGCAGTATTACTATCTATGGGTAGAGTTCCTGATGCGTCACGGGGTTCCCCAGGCAAGTGCGGGAAGTTAGCGACGTGCATGCGTCCGCTAAAATATATAATACCGGCGGTTTCCCGCCGGTATTATATCAGACTGTCAAAAAAGCCCAAAGGGCTTTTTTGACAAGGGGTTTGCATGACGGCCGCTCTGCCGCGTCCGTCATGAGAGGTGTCATTTCCGACGTACACGCCGCCGGAAATGACAGATTTGACTTTGTTTCCGCCATTCGTGGCGGAAATTCTGCGAAGCTTTTTTGCTGTAAACAAGTTTTTTGACAAGCTTCTAGGGGGCATCCAATGCCCCCTAGATACGCGGCTTGCGACGCGATACCCCCGGCCGCGCACGATTTGTGCGGGCTGAGGTATTTTTCCGAGAAGTGAATTCCCGGAAAAATAGATTTAAATATCCCTGCAAGGGAGTTTTTTGACAGTCTGTATACTACCGGCGGTTTCCCGCCGGTATTATATATTTTGTATATTTATTATAGGAAGTTAATCTGCGCTTTGCCGCAATTACGATCCGCTCTCAAAAACTTGTTGAACTTCGCTTAATTATGTAATATCATGTCTTTGACATCGAGCATAAATACCAATTATTACAGGCGGAGCTGCATTATGTATAAAGTGTTTTTGGTAGAGGACGAAATTGTTGTGCGAGAGGGCCTTCGCAACAATATAGAATGGGAGCAGTGCGGGTTTACCTATATAGGAGACGCCGCCGACGGCGAAATGGCTCTGCCGCTGATTCGGGAATTAAAGCCGGATCTGCTGATAACGGATATTCGGATGCCTTTTATGGACGGACTTGCATTAAGCGCTCTTGTGCGTAAAGAGCTCCCGAACACTAAGATTGCCATTTTAAGCGGGTACGACGATTTCGGCTACGCCCAGCAGGCAATTCAGATAGGAGTGGAGCAGTATTTGCTCAAACCGGTCACAAAGGCCAAAATGATTGAGTTTTTGACCGCGACGCGCAAAAAAATGGACCGCGATGCGGGACAGAAGAGCTATTTGGAGCAGTTCATGCAGGAAGCGCGCGAATACGAACAGTTTTCAAGACGCCGATTTTTCGAACAGCTTACGGCCGGCGGCATGTCGGTAAAGGAGATCTATGAAACGGCCGAGGAGCTGAATTTAGATATAAACGCCCAAAGCTACAATATTGTTGTTCTGTTTCTCAACAGCGTCAGCCGCCGCGGGGAGAACCCGGAACGCTATACCGATGAGCTTGCTGTTCTTCAGGAAAAGCTTGTGCAGTTTTTTCTGGCCTGCCCCGAATATCTGCTGTTTCGATGGAGCGTGACGACTTATGTCATAATGATAAAGGGAACCCCAGACCAGATTGAGATGCGTACCGCTAACTGCATCGAAAATATTTCCCGGCGCTGCGAGGAATATGAAGGGGAGATTGTCTGGCATATTGCTGCAGGAACTCCGGTGATGCGGCTGAGCGCCGTTTCCGGTTGCTTTTCGGAAGCGATGAAAATCATATCGTACCGCCATATGTGCCCGGACGAACACATACTGACCGAAGACTGCCTGGAAAAATGGAAGCGGTCGAGCGGTTCGGGCGTTTCCACATCCACTATCGATCCCGAGCTTGTCAGAAAATTCCTCGCTGACGGGACGCAGAACGAGGTGGAACTGTTTCTTACGCAGCTTCTCGGCAAAAACGGCGACGAAGCCCTCAATTCGCTCATGTTCAGCCAATACTTCTCAATGACGATCTTTTTGAAAACGGTTGAGTTTGTGGAATCCCTCGGCTGCCGCTCGGACGATTTTCTGACCGCCGAGCTCCGCGGCCGGCTTAAGGAAACCGATCCCGCCGCCGTGAAAAGCAACATGAAGCATATTATCAATATGGCTCTCGATATAAGGGATAGGGAATCGAGGAAGCATTACAGAGATCTTCTGGCGCAGGCGCTCGACTATATCGACGGCCATTACTGCGAAAACACGATTTCAATGAACGCAGTCGCAAAAGCCGTCAATATCAGCCCTAGCTATTTCAGTGCGGTTTTCAGCCAGGAGGTGGGACAAACATTTGTAGAATACCTTACTCAAAAGCGCATGGAGACTGCGCGGAGGCTTCTGCTGCAATCCGACATGCGAAGCAGCGAAATCGCCGGTGCGGTGGGATACAAGGACCCCCATTACTTCAGCTACATATTCAAAAAGACGCAGGGCTGCACGCCGCGGGACTTCCGGGGAGGTGGAAAGAGTGAAGCTGTTCTTCCGCCGAAAAAGCACTGAAAAGCTGCGGCTCGAAAGCTATATCAGAAATCTCGTTAAAGTCATAGTTATACCACTTGTGCTTGTGATATTCTTCATAGCGGGCATCTTTTTTCTGTACAGCCAGCGCTACAACTCGATTTTGAAAAATGTGACAACCGCTTCCGAATTTAACCAGAATTTCAAGTCAGATATCAATCTCAAAATGTACTATTATGTGATAGAGAGCCGATATTCCATAGGCCTGCCTGCCGAAGACGTAAAAAATGCGGCGGAGATCGCACAGAGCCTCTTGAAAACCACGACAAAAAAGGACAGCGTCACGGCCATAACAAGCGTTTTGAACCTTTGCGCGACTCTGGAAGACAAAATGAACCAGATCGCATTGACGGACAATTACAATGAAAAACAAACGCAGCTTGAAAACAATATTTATGTCCTTACGGATCTGATACAGGTCTATATGTATAATTACCTCTATTCCGAAGCCGCCCGTCTCAACGAACTGCAGTCAACGCTGACATTCCAGCTTGAGCTGGTGTTTTTCGGCATTTTGCTGATGGTTATTGTTTTGCTCCTGATATTGCTTTCCTGGTCCAGAAGGGTCAGCCGTCGAATTACGGAACCGATAGAAGCCCTTTCCAGACGGGTGGAGGTTATAAGCTCAGGCGACCTGACTGAGCAGCCGGCCATCGAGGCCGGAGAGATCGAGGTTCAGGCGCTAAGCAACGGCGTCGAGCAGATGGTTACGCACTTAAACGAACTGATAGCAAAAAACAAAAACGAGGAGATTCACCGCCGAAACGCGGAGCTCGCCCTTTTGCGGGCGCAGATAAATCCTCATTTTCTTTACAATACTCTGGATACCATAATCTGGCTGATTGAAACCGGAGACCTTGAAAAGTCCGTCCAAATGGTCAACAGCCTTTCAAACTTCTTCCGCTTTTCAATGAACCGTGGCAAGGACGTTATCACGCTGGAGGAGGAGAAAAAGCATATTTTGAGTTATCTGGAAATCCAGCAAATCAGATACCGGGACGTTATGGATTACCAGATAGACATTCCCGGGGAGCTCGGGCGTTACTGCCTGCCCAAGCTGACGCTTCAGCCCCTGGTGGAAAACGCCATTTATCACGGAATAAAGCTCAAGCGCGGAAAGGGAAAAATAGAGGTGACGGGGCGCCAGGAGGGAGATTGCATTATTTTAACGGTTTCGGATAACGGCGCCGGAATGCCGACTGAGCGTCTTGCGGAGCTCCGCCGGGCACTGCGCGACGACCGCGTGCTGGGTTTCGGCCTTCGGGCCATTCACAAGCGTTTACAGCTTATGTTCGGAGACGACTACGGAATTGTCGATATTTTCAGCACACAGGGCGATGGCACTCAAATCAATGTGAAAATACCAAAGTGGCTGCCTGGAATTGAGGAGGAGGCATCATGAAAAAAACGGTATCCATAATGCTCGCGCTGCTTATACTGATATCGTTTCAAGGCTGCGGCTCTGATTCCGGAACGGGCGGGAAAAAGGCCAAGCTTATAAAAGTAGGCTTCTGCCAGACCGGTGCCGAGTCCGTCTGGAGAGTCGCCAATACCGACAGTATGAGAAAAGCACTCAGCGAAAAAAACGGATACGAGCTGATCTTTGACGACGGCCGGCAGCAGCAGGAAAATCAGATACGAGCTATTCGAAACTTTATTCAGCAGAAGGTAGATTACATAGTGCTTGCACCGCTTGTCGAAACCGGCTGGGACTCCGTGCTTGAGGAAGCCTCCAGAGCGGGCATACCGGTTATTATCGTCGATCGTATGGTTAAGGTGTCCGACAAGGAGCTTTACACCGCCTATGTAGGATCCAACTTCCTGGAGGAGGGACAGACCGCCGTACGATGGCTGGAAGCCGTGCTTAAACGTTACGGACGCGACACCAAACCTGTCAGAATCGTAAATATCCAGGGAACTATCGGATCCAGCGCGCAGATAGGCAGGAGCGCTGCCCTTGACGAGGCCTTGAGAAATCATTCAAACTGGGAGCTTGTCGCCAGAGAATCCGGGGACTTTATAAAACCTAAGGCTTATGAGGTGATGTGCGATATTCTGGCGAAAACGCGCGATATAGACGTGGTCTACTGCGAAAACGACAGCGAGGCCTTCGGCGCCATAAAGGCGCTTGAGGAGGCCGGGCTCAAATGCGGCGTCAACGGCGGAGTGATCGTTATTTCCTTCGACGCGACCACCGAGGGGCTGGCCGAGTGCCTTTCGGGGCGTATCAGCCTGGATGTGGAATGCAATCCGCTTCAGGGACCTTATGTAGCTGATATTATCCAGAAGCTGAGCCGGAAGGAACGGGTGGACAGGATTTCCTATCTCGAGGAGACATGGTTCGACTGCTTTACGATTACAAAAGAGATAATTGAACGGAGAGCCTATTAAATTAGAATGGCTGTTGCAAAATGAAATTTGCGACAGCAAATTGCGCAAAGCCTTATAAAGAAAATGCGCCTTAAAAGAGCTTTTAAGCCTGATTAAGACGCATTTTTTGTTCTATTTTTCAAAAGTTATTTTTTATATATGCTCATACTCCTTTGCCTTAGAGCGTTCCCTCAGCTTTGCGATCAGTTCCTTGTGCACCGGAAAACGTTCATACTGCGGAATTGCGGCTTCAAACCTATTCGCCAGATCCAGAGCGTCCGCACTGCCAAGGAAGTCGGTGTAAGGCGTCAGATGGCGCAGCGCTGCCAAAAATGCGTATTTTGCCTGCGGAATATCGCGGAAGTTGACGGCCTGCTTCAACATCCACTCCGCAAGCTCCCTGAGCTTCGATGAGTCCGGTTCCTGCCCGAGCATACGGCAAAGCTCAGCCTGAAGCTCGGGGTCAAATTTTTCTACCAAATCCTCGGTATCGCTGCGCTTTCCCGTCAACAGCCTGGCAATACCGCCGAAACGGCGCGCTTCATTTGAAGCTGCCTTTTGCAGATCTTCCAGGTAGTTTTCATAAATCTTTTCTATCGTCTGATCAACCATATTGACCTCTTTTCAGCCGCTTTCACGTTCACAAAGCTTCCATGGGATTGTGACGGAAGCAGCTTTTTTTTCTTCTTCCAGAATACGCAGGAGCAGGTTTGCGGCCGCGGTGCCTGTCTGCTCACCCTCGTGGCCAAGTGAAGTTATCTGAACGGGTGAGAATTTACAGTAAAAACTGTTGTCGAAGCTTACGACGGATATCCGGGAAGGAATATCAAGGCCTGCGGCCTTGAGAATAAGTATCAGGTGATAGGCTATTTCGTCATTGTACGCCACAAGAGCAGTGCAGCCCTCAAGCCGATTTCTGGCAAAGTCATGCAAAAAGCCGGGGCTGAAGCTCTCAATCATATTTTGACGGTCCTCAGTTGAAAACCAGAGAAGATTCTCGTCGGGGATGCGGAGACCGGCATCGCAAAGCGCAGCGGCATATCCGTGATAACGCTGCAATCCCTGTATGTCGTCGCTTTTGAAGATACCGCCAATACGGGTATGGCCTTTGGAAATAAGATAGCGGGTCAGCTGATATCCTCCCGAAAAATTATCGTCGGCAACGCAAATGGCATCTTTTAGCTCGGGACAACAGCCGTGTAAAAAGACAATGGGAACATTCTTTTTTATCAGCCGCCTATACAGATCGGCATTGGGATTCGGCAGCGCTGTTTTTACCCCCTCGCAGATTATGCCTGCAAACTGCCGTCCCCAAATATTCAAAAGTATCTCGCGTTCGAGGCTGATCTTGTTGCGGGTTTCAAAAACCTTAAAGGAATAGCTGCTTTGGAGCAGGACTGTTTGTATATCCTGCAATATTGCCGGAAATATGTAATCGTCGGTGTATGAGATTACTATGGCAACGCATCTGGTCTCGCTTTTTGACCCTGTGCTTATGACCACGCTTCCGCAGCCCTGCTTTTTTCTGATAAGCCCATTCTTCGCAAGTACGGACAGGGCCATACGCACAGTTTGCCGGCTCACATGATAGTAAGCCGAGAGCTCCGCTTCGGACGGGAGCTTTGAATCCAGAGAAAAAATACCTTTTTGAATTTTCTCAGTTATTATATTTGCAAGATCGATATACTTCGGATTTATCTATGTACCCTCCCTCCCAAAAAGATCGGGCGACCAATATAATTTTACCGCATTTCGAAATAATTGCAAGCTAGATTATTTCTTAAGAGAGAAAATTCATTTGCGCAATCTGCGTTCTATATCGATTATAGCTTCGCCGGGCTTCCATGTCGACTGCAAATAAGTTGTTTTAAATCAAAAAACAACAAACCACGGTACTCAAATTTTTAAAATCAAATTTCGGTCCGGAATAAGTTTTATTAATTTTTAAAACATTATGCAAGCTATATAATCGTAAAAATATAAACTTAATTTTCGATTATTCTAAAAAATTTCAACTTAATATGAGAAAATCTTTAACTTGTATTTATCTGATCATAATGACCAAAAAGTTGTATTGTAGATGTATACGAATTATTTCAAACTTCCAAAAAGGGCTTTGACTTTACGTTTTTACCTAATATAATTCGTATTAGTGAGCAACAGCGAACGAATCATTCGTTTTGCTTACTCTCGGAACAAAATACTATTTTAAAGAGGGGTATAAAAATGAAAAAATTATTCGCGCTGTTTCTATCTCTGATAATGGTATTGTCTTTGGCCGCCTGCGGCTCCACACCGACACAGTCCGCTGCCCCTAGCACCGCGCCAAGCGCCGCACCAAGCGCCGCTCAGAAGCTTATCAAGGTTGGCGTTGCTCAGGTCGGTCACGAATCCGACTGGCGTACAGCTTCCACAAAGTCCATTCAGACGAACCTGTCCAAAGAGAACGGCTTTGACCTCCAGTTTGTAGATTGCGACAACAAACCCGACAAGCAGCTTGAAGCCGTCCGCAACTTCATCCAGCAGCAGGTTGACTACATAGTAATCGACCCGATCGTATCAACCGGCTGGGACACTGTTCTGACTGAGGCTCAGAACGCCAAGATCCCCGTTATCGTTCTTGACCGCACCATAGACGACTCCAATAAGTATGTTACATGGATCGGTTCGGAGTTTACGAACGAAGGCTTGGCCGCCGGCGCATGGCTTAAGGATTATGCAAAGGCCAAGAACATTGATAAGCTCAACATTCTCGTCATAAAGGGAACGACCGGCTCCTCCGCAGAGATCGGCCGCACAAAGGGCTTCGAGAAGATAGCCAAGGAGAACGGCTGGACCATTCTTGACCAACAGGACGGCCAGTTCACCCAGGAGGGCGGCGCAAAGGTCATGGAGTCATACTGCAAGTCCTATGCCGGAAAGTTCAATGTTGTTGTTTGCCAGAATGACAACGAGGCTTTCGGAGCGCAGGACGCCATGAAAGCAGCCGGCGTCACCTACGGAGTCAACGGCAAGGTAATCCTTATTTCCTTCGACGCTTGCAAAGCCGCACTGAAGCAGGTCCTGGAAGGGAAGATCAACGCTGACTTCCAGTGCAACCCGCTGCAGGGAAAAGTTCTGGCTGACACCATTAAGAAGCTTAAGGCCGGCGAGAAGGTTCCCGAGAAGACATATATGCCGGAACCCTGGTATGTATCCGAAAACATTCTCAAGTCCATTACCTATACGAATAATGCCGGAAAGACTGTTACGGAAGATCTGATTCAAGTTACGCAGGCGATTGCCGATGCGTCTTATTGATTGGAATTGCAATCACAACATCAGGCCGCTATTCCGATCAGGGAACGTGCTGATTGATTAGCAAGAGTGCGTTCCGCGCTCAGGAAAAAAAGGGTGGCTCCGTTTTCAGAGCCACCCTTTCAATCATAATTTGAAATTTATTTCAGTATTATTACTATTAAATGTTTCTCTGAGCCCAAGACAGAAAGGTATTGAGTTTATGGAAGATCAAATTCTTTTGACTATGCGAAATATAACCAAAACATTTCCCGGTGTTAAGGCGCTTGACAAAGCAGGAATTACCCTGCGAAAGGGAGAGATACATGCTTTGATGGGCGAAAACGGAGCGGGAAAATCGACTTTGATCAAGGTCTTGACCGGCGTTCATCCTTTTGACAGCGGAGAAATCCGAATTGACGGAATTGAAGGGCCGGTGGTAAACCATTCGCCCCTGGATGCGCAGAAAAAGGGTATAGCTACGGTGTATCAGGAGGTCAACCTCTGCCCCAATCTGTCTGTGGCTGAAAATCTGTTTATTGGACGGGAACCGAAAACCGGACTGGGTTTTATCGACTGGCGTACCATGAATAAAAAAGCGGCAAAAATAATGGAGGATTTGGATATAGACGTGGATGTTGCCCTTCCTCTTAGCAATTATTCGCTCGCAATCCAGCAGATGATCGCAATAGCGCGCGCCGTGGATATGGATTGCAAAATCCTGATTCTTGACGAGCCTACATCCTCTCTGGATGACAACGAGGTATCTAAGCTCTTCAAGCTGATGCTTCATCTCAAGGAAGAGGGAGTGGGGATTATTTTCATAACGCACTTCCTTGAGCAGGTCTACATGGTTTGCGACAGGATCACGGTTTTGCGAAACGGCCAGTTTATAGGCGAATACTCCGTAAGCGAAATGCCTCGTATAAAGCTTGTTGCCGCTATGCTGGGCAAGGACTTCGACGATCTGGCCTCCATTAAGCCGGAGTTTGGAACGACTGCCTGCGAGGAGATTGTTGTTGAAGCTCAGGGTCTTAGTCACAAGGGAACCATCAAACCCTTTGACTTTATGATCCGCAAGGGCGAGGTCGTGGGCGTCACTGGCCTTCTCGGTTCCGGGCGCAGCGAAATGGTACGCTGTATCTACGGCGCAGACCGGGCGCAGACGGGTACGCTGAAATTTAAGGGCAAGCTTCTTAAGGCCAAGGCACCCATAGATTCGATAAAAGCCGGCATGGGTTTTTTGCCGGATGACCGCAAGGCCGAAGGACTCATAGGAGATCTTTCCGTCAGGGAAAACATTATACTTGCCATACAGGCACGGCAGGGAATCAATAAGACTCTTTCGCTCGCCAAACAGAACGAGCTGGCAGATCAGTATATAGAGATGCTTAATATTAAAACGGCTTCCCGCGAAACACCGGTCAGTCAGCTTTCGGGAGGCAACCAGCAAAAGGTTATCCTGGCCAGATGGCTATGTACCCACCCGGACTTTCTTATACTTGACGAACCCACCCGCGGCATAGATATAGGCACAAAAACTCAATTTCAGAAGCTGATGCTAAAATTCGCGGCCGAGGGAATGAGCGTTGTATTCATATCCTCGGAGTTGGAGGAAATGCTCCGTACCTGCTCCAGAATGTGCGTTATGCGCGACGGGGAAAAGGTGGGGGAAATCGAGGGAGAGATGACGCAGGAAAGCGTCATGTCCGCGATCGCCGGAGGTGAGTCAAAATGAAATTTATAAAAAAAGTGACAAAATTGACGCTTTTTTTGCCATTAGTATGTCTTGTGCTGGTCCTTCTTCTCAACTTGATCAAGGATCCGGGTTTCTTTAAGATTGCAGTAAATAACGGCGTCCTGTATGGGCGTCTTATAGACATACTCAATAGAGGCAGCGAGATCGCGATTCTCGCGATTGGACAGACACTGGTCGTCGCGGCTTCGGCCGGTACGGACATCTCCGTCGGCTCCGTCATGAGCATTTCCGCCTGCTTCTGCTGCATGCTGCTCGCAGGCTTTGGGGTGAGCAGCACCGAAACTCTCAGGATGCCCATGATCGTAGGCATAATTGCCGGCATACTTCTGGGAGGGATATGTGGCGTTTTCAACGGCACTCTGGTCGCCAAACTTAAAATCCAGCCGATGATAGCTACTTTAATTCTTTTTACTGCGGCGAGAGCTATCGGCCTTCTTTTCTGCAACAACCAGATCACCTACATTCGCTATAATCCCTATAAATACCTCGGGAACTTCATTCCCGGATGCCCTATTCCAACCTCGATTTTTGTTACCGTGTTCGTGATAGCCGTAGTGGCGGTTTTGCTTAAAAAGACGGCTCTCGGTCTATACATACAGTCAGTCGGCATCAATAACAGGGCGGCGAGGCTGCTCGGGATCAATTCCGACAGAATATGCTTTCTCTGCTATGTTATCTGCGGGTTGTGCGCCGGCATAGCCGGAATTGTATCCTCTTCGCGCATCTATTCGGCGGATTCGAACAATATAGGCCTTTATTACGAGCTCGACGCAATTCTGGCAGTCGCTCTGGGAGGAAACAGCCTCGGCGGTGGAAAGTTCAATCTGTACGGCTCAATCGTCGGCGCATATACGATTCAGGCCATCAACACAACGCTTCTGGCTATGGGCGTATCCACCGACCAGGCTCCTGTTGTCAAGGCGATAATCGTTGTCGCTATCGTCACGGTACAGTCACCCGTCTTTAGGTCGTGGATTTCAAGACCGAACAGGCAGAAGCCTGTCGAGAAGGAGGCGGTAAGGGTATGAAAGCAAAGGTTCAGACAAGGCTCCGGATCAATAACAACACCTTGCTGCTGCTTATAACTGTCGGACTTTTCATAGTAATGTACGTTATCGGCTGTTTTATCTACGCGGAAAAGGGTTTTTCGCATCTTCAGACCT
>JAJUHS010000073.1 GCA_029267755.1 Clostridiales bacterium | reverse complement strand
TATTCTATCAAGCAGCGCCCTGCCTAAGGGTCGTCGTCGCTTTTTGCGCTGTATTGTCTTTTTATACGGGGATGGAATCTTTTCCGGCGTATAGCTTTTGCCTTATGTATATTGGCAGAGAACCGCTTGATATTGCATGAAGTACATACCATACAATATCAACCTCGTCAGCTCCAACCTACACGGCAGCACCCGCCATACGCTCAACTACAATTTAAGTCCGGCAGGTGTTGTCATGCCGAATTTTTACTGTTCATGTTTATGTACCTGAATTGTTTTGCAAATATGCAGTGCATGTTAATTACCATCTTTCTACTATCAAATTAAATACATTGAACTATATTGATATTACAAAAACCTTCTGCTGTGGAAAAAATTTACTGCAGCAGAAGGTAATTTTAAGCCAAAGGGGATAGGCACGATTAATTCTTACTGCAAACCGATGCTTTTGAGCCATTCAGCTATTTCCGTCTTAGACACCCTGCCGTTTAAAATCCTGCCTTCCTTGATTTCTGCAGTTGCCGCAACGCTGTCTTTAAGCTTCTCCACCGTTTTGCCAAAGCCGCTTCCGCCGGAAGTGGCAAACAGTATGACTTTCTTTCCTGAAAAATCATAGCTTTCCAAAAAGGTATTGATAATGGTCGGCGCCACATACCACCAGATGGGGAATCCAACAAAAACAACGTCATAATCACTCATGTTTGAAACCTTGCCCAAAATGGCAGGCCGTGAGAACGGGTCTTTCATTTCCACAGAACTCCGGCTTTTCTTATCCATCCAATTAAGATCCGCTGCGGTATATGGCACCTCAGGCTTAATTTCATAAAGGTCGGCTCCCGCAGCACCCGCAAGAGTTTCCGCTACACCTTTTGTCACTCCGCTGCACGAAAAATAAGCTACCAATGCTTTCTTGTTCATTATTGTTTTCCTCCTGTCTTGTTTTTCTTTTTTTACAGGCACATCCTGAAGATATTCTCCACATCTTCCGGAGTCAGAGCCTTAAACCCTTGCAATACATCGCCTCTGCAGGCTTTTTGCGCCATGACTTTAAAGTTTTTATCATCAATGCCGATTTCGGTAAGGGTGCTTTGCAGACCCAGTGTTTTGAAAAGAAAATCGCTCAGGCACTCAATTGCACGCTCTGCGCCTTCCATATCAGAAAGCGACTCGTCGACTCCAAATATATTGACGCCGAATTTCTTAAACTGCGGCGAGGTGGATTCATCCAAGATATATTTCATCCAGCGGGGAGTAAGGATAGCAAGGCCAAGCCCGTGGGTAATATCGTAAAAGGCAGAGAGCTCGTGCTCCATGGCATGGCAGCTGGGGGCCTGAAATCCCCCGGTTGTTAAGAAGCCGTTCAGCGCCCAAGAGGATGCCCACATGAGGTTAGCTCTTGCCTCATAGTTTTCCGGTTCCTTTACGGCAATTGGGGCGTATTTGACTACGGTTTTTATTACGTCTTCCATAACGCGGTCCACCATGTCCATTTTCTTTGCTGCAGTAAAATAATAGCAATCAAAAATATGGGACAAGATATCCGCGGCGCCGCAGGCAGTCTGGAAGGCGCTTACAGAGTATGTGTTGACTGGATCAAGGAAAGACACTTTTGGCTGAAGCAGAGGATGTATAAGACCGTACTTTTCGTTGGTGTCCATATTGCTGATGACGGCAGCTGAGTCCATTTCCGAACCGGTAGCGGACAACGTCAATACCGTAATTACAGGCAGCGCTTTGGTAACAGGCACTTTATGCGTCACCAGATCCCAACTATCTCCGTCATAAAACGCGGCGGCAGCAATAACCTTTGTGCAGTCAATGGTAGAGCCGCCTCCAACGGCAAGAAGAACGTCAATATTCTCTTTTTTGCAGATGTCCGCGCCCTTATTGACAGTGGTATGACGAGGATTAGGCTCAATGCCGGGCAGTTCAAATACAGTAAGTCCGGCCTTTTTCAATTCTTCCATAACCTTATCGTAAAGATCTATTTTTTTGATGGAGCCTCCTCCATAAGTCATCAAAATACGGGTTCCGTATTGCTTTAATTCTTCTCCCAAATGCTCCAGCTGGTTTTCTCCGAAATAAATTTTAGTTGTGTTTTGAAATACAAAATTATACATATTCATTCTCCTTTTTATTTTTTGTATAGATTAGCCAAAGGCCATCATCGTTTAGTTTCTTTGCTTCTTTTAACTGAAAGGATTTTGCTAATGCAGTTTTTGCGCCATATTTCCCTGTTTTGAAAAGCGGGATAGCATTTTCACTGCATTCGGCTGCGGGTATTACCACAAGGCTGATTTCATCGATCAGATCCTCCTGCAGAAAGGATCCGTTGACAATTCCGCCTCCCTCCAGCAGAAGTGTTTTAATGCCGAATAGTTTTTTGAGCTTTTGGACGGCAAGCGGAAAGTTCAGCTCGCTTTTTCCGGCAAACAGGTAAGAAACTCCCTTGTCCCGCAAATGCGCAAGAAATGTGTCGGGGGCATTTTCTGTCAGCACCTCTATGATATGTGCGCCGTCGTAGCCTTCGTCCGGGTCGGAAATTGCACGATTGCTCCACCAGAGCTTTCCATTCGGATCTATTGCAACCGCATAAAATGCCGCTTTCTCTGCGATATAATCCTCCCTATCAATGGGCGGACCGTCGTAATCCTTAGAAGGAACAGGCGGCTGAGGGAAACTGCCCTCCATCGTCACCCTGCCGCAGAGAAAGCCGTCCGCTCCGTATTCCCTGTGTATTCTGTAATATTCTTCAATGAATTTGCCGTATTCGCTTCTTTCCAAAAAATCTCCGGTAACCTTTCCGTCCAGTGACATTACCATGTGGCATATGATATACGGTCTGTCCATAGCACACCTCCTGATTATTTCAGTTTCCTATAGATTTCGTCGTCCACGGGTTCAAGCCATTCGACAGGGCCTTTATGCGCATTGGTTTCAATATAAATATGAACGAACCAACTGTCCTTCGCCGCGCCATGCCAGTGCTTAACATTGCATGGGATTTCAACGACATCGCCTGCGCGAAGCTCACGGGCTTCTTTTCCTTCCTCCTGATACCAGCCTCGGCCTCCGGTTACAAGCAGAATTTGCCCTCCGGGGTGCTTATGCCAGTTGTTCCGGCAGCCCGGCTCAAATGTAACATTGCCGATAGGGCAGCCAAGTTTTGAGTGTGGTGGCACAATCATGTTCAGCCATACATTGCCGCTGAAATTATTGCTCTCCAGCTTTTCTCCTTTGGGAAATATCACGCTATTGCTTAAATCTGTCATTTAAAATCACCTTCTTTAAATCAAGTCAATTATTAATCCCGTTCCTATTCCAAATAGAATAGTAAAGGCCAAATAAAGCAAAAACCGCTTCATGCCCAGCACGATCTTCATCGCGCCCAAATTGGTTATTTTAGTAGCAGGCCCTGTTATCATAAAGGCCGCTGCCGATCCCATGCTCATGCCATCGTACAGCCATTGCTGCAGCAACGGGATTGTCCCGCCGCCACAGGCATACAGCGGCACGCCGATGGTAGCCGCCATCAGCACCCCAAAGCCTTTGTTATCTCCAAACAGGCTTGCAAACGCCTCGGAAGGTACATATCGCTGGAACAGCGCCGATAAAGCAATGCCCAGCAGAAAATACGGACCGGTCGCTTTGACGTTGCAACCGAAGTTTTTCATAAGCCGCATCAGAATGTTCGGATGCGTATCTCGGCTTTTCGGTTCACCAAAGCCGGAGAAATTAAAAAACGCTTTTTCCCGGTAAAAGAAATGTACCAGCAGTCCTGCCGCAATTCCGCAGAAAAAGCAGGACACAATCCGAACGGTCAATGCGGTTGTGCCCAAAGCCGCGCTGTAGATGATAAGCTGGGGATTGAGTAAAATGGAAGACATCATAAATGCCGCCAGCCAGTCATCGCGCATCCCTTTTTCTGAAAGGGATGCGGCAATCGGTATTGTGCCGTACATGCACAGCGGCGAGGCAATGCCTAAAATACAGGCAGGCACAATGCCAAACAGTCCCAGATCTTTATTCCGCAGGTTGTAGAATAGCCGGTTGATTCGCTCCTTACCAAAAACCGACACCACCGTACCGACGAGCATGCCCAGCAGCCAGTAGGGGAAAATCTGTTCAAGCTGAATGCTAAAGTAGTACCAGAGGTAGACGAATTCACGGCGCAACATCTCAATCATCAACGCTTACCAGCTTGTACTTCCGGCTGCCGAGACCGATCTTTTCGGCGTGTTCCAGCGCAAGAAGCCCGTTCCTGGATTCAATGCGATTAATCAAAGACTTGCCGTCCGGTGCGGCGTACACAAGATCAATGCAAGCCTGATCTAGCGCTACCGGGTCGGTGGAGGCCAGAATCCCGATGTCGTGCATATCAGGTTCGGCGGGATTCCCGTTACAGTCGCAGTCTACTGATAGGCGGTTCATCACATTGATATAGACAATGTTCTTACCGTTTTTAAGGTAATCGGAAACCGCTTTGGCTGCATCTCCCATTGATTCAAGAAAATCGTCCTGATCCCCGCCCCAGGGACTGGTCCGGCTATTCCCTGCAGTATGTATCCAGCACTTGCCTTCACTGGAGGCAATGCCAATGGAAATATTCTTGATTGCACCGCCAAACCCGGCCATCACATGTCCTTTAAAATGGGAAAGGACAAGAAAGGAGTCGTAATTCGCAAAATGCGAGCCGACAAAGTTTTCTTTCAAGTGCGTTCCTCCCGTCACCGGTAGGCTCATAGACCCGTCCGCATCCATAATGTCCACATCTGCAATCTCGGTAAAACCATGATCCTTTGCGACCTGAAGATGCATGGCGGTAGATGCGCGGGAGCCGCCGTAAGCAGTATTGCATTCCACAATCATACCGTTTACCTGTTGTACAAGATCTTTAATTAGCTCCGGCCGCAAATAATTGCTGGCAGGCGGTTCGCCTGTACTCAATTTGACAGCAACTTTGCCTTCAGGTGTCCATTTCAATGCTTTATAAACCGTCATTAAACCTTCGGGGGTAATTTTTCTTGTCATGTACACAATGGGTGTTGCTTTATCTTGATTTTGTGTTTCGCTGTTTGCATCCTCACTCTTAGACGGCAATGCAGATACGGTGTTTTGTGCCGGACTGTTGTCGGTAGAAACCTTTTCCGTTGTCTGGCTGCAACCGGTAATAAGAAATGTCCATGCTGCGAGCATCAACAAAAGGGCAACCGTCATCTTTTTCATTTATCATGAATCCCCTCCTTTTTAAGCTAATCAGTCGGCAAGCGACCATGTAACCTGCACATTTCCTGAACCAAGAGCAGAAGCAAGGTTTGACGGATCGTCAACCGTTCCCAGCGGCACATAACCACCATAGGAATTGGAATAGGTTTTATAAAAAAGCACCAGACAGTTTCCAGACCATAACATAATGTCACCGGCATGAATGGTTGCAGGCCGTTGTGTAGATGCGGCAGGAAGGTTCTCGGATAGATAGTAATACTTCTCCTGACCATTCAACTCATCCATCTTTATTGTCATGGGAAATTGCGCGACAAGTGCCTGTGTCGTTTCATTATCATATAATTTTGCTGTAAATTTAGTACTGCCTACGGCAATATTAATGGAAATCATATTATCATCCTTCATGTCTTTATCTCCTGTTTCCGCAAATGAGCTTGTGGGAGGGGACACAGCCGGTCTCGTTGCTGGAGCCGGTGCGCTTTCCGCAGATGACGCAGATGGGCGTGCTGTCGAAACTGGTGCGCTTTCCGCAGAGGGTACAGATTGCCGCTCTGATACTTCTGTGGGTTTACTGCCAGAAATGGGACTATCCGACGGACTGTTATTCTTGCTTTCCATAGGTGCAGGTGTATTTATATTTTCCGCACTTTCGCTTGGAGAAGCTGATTTGGAATTCTGTTCATTACGTGTTGAATTGCAGGCTGTGAGCACAAATATAATCAAAAAGCAAAGCAGTAAGCATATGATTCTTCGCATGTTTTACCTCCTCGTTCTATGGAAAATCTACATCTTTTTAAACTTTTCATTTTTGTCAAAAACATCCATTTAGATGGTAAACCGAGTTGCTTATCAATCACTGCCTAATTATTCTCAACAAAAACATCAGGACTGAATTTCAATCTTCTTGATAATTTTCGCAGGCACTCCGCCTGCAACAACATTTGGAGGCACATCCTTTGTTACAACTGCACCGGCTGCAACAACCGCACCATCGCCAATGGTCACGCCCGGAAGGATAGTTGAATTTGACCCAATCCAAACATTTTTGCCAATCACAATGGGTGCAGGATGCAGATTGCTGCGTTTGCTTGGGTCCAAATCATGATTAAGGGTAGCCAGCACCACACTATGCCCAATAAGCGCGCCGTCTCCGATTGTTATGCCGCCCTGGTCCTGAAAACGGCAACCTGAATTGATAAATACATTCTTTCCGACAGATATATTTTTCCCGCAGTCCGTATAAAAAGGAGGGAACATGGCGAATGTTTCATCAACAGGCTTTCCGATCAACATGGAAAACAGCTCCCGAATTTCTTCGGGAGTATGATATTTTCCATTTAGTTCGGCTGTTAACTTCAACGCTTCCTGTGAAACGAAATGCATCATCTGATGCATTTCCGAACCGCCAACAACAGTTTTTCTCTGGTTTAGGTGCAATAAAAAGTCTTTAATATCCATTCGCTTACTCCTCCTATCATTCACATGCTGGCTTTTAAGATTTCTACAATTTCCTCATGAGAGAGCACTTTATATCCACCTTTTAAGATGAAGGTGTTTTTTGCAATGCCGTCAAGCATATCTTCAGTCACACCCAAATCTTTGATATTCATCACAAGGCCGATTTCTTTCATATACGCTTCCATTCGGTCAAGACCTTCTTTGGCGGTCTGTTCATCTGTTTTACCTTCGGGATTTACATTCCAGACGTTGATTGCATAGCGCTTAAATTTTTGAAGCCCGTAAGGCATGATGTGCCGGTAATATGGCAAGGAAACCGCGGACAATGTCATTCCGTGCGTAGCATCGGTATAGCCGCCGATAGCCTGCCCAATCATGTGAACCATCCAGTCTGTGGATTTGCCTTTAGCAACAAGGGTATTGAGCGCCCATGTCGCGGTCCACATAATGTTGCTCCTTGCTTCGTAATCTTTGGGATTTTTAACGGCAATCCTTGAACTGTGGATCAAGGACTTGAGCAATCCCTCCATAATATAGTCCGAGGTGTTGTCGTCATCGCCGGAAAAATACTGCTCAAGGATATGAGACATAATGTCAAAGAATCCGGCCACCATTTGATATTGCGGAACGGTATAGGTGTATACGGGATTTAGTATTGAAAACTTCGGAAAAACATTCTCTCCGAACACATGGCCGATTTTCTGCTTTGTGGCAGGGTTGGTGATAACAGAACCGCCGTTCATTTCAGAACCGGTGCCGACCATTGTCAGAACGCAGCCAACGGGGATGATTTTGTTGTCCACATCTTCCATGCGCAAGAAATACTTATCCCACGGGTCTTCCTCACAATATGCCGAAACTGATACTGCCTTTGCATAATCGCATACCGAGCCTCCGCCCACAGCTAAAATTAAATCAACATTGTTGGCCTTGGCTCTCTTGCAGCCCTCATACAGCTTTTCAACCGTAGGATTGGGCATAACTCCCGCATCCTCAAAGATTTCCTTGCCGTTGACCTTTAAAATTTTTACAATCTCGTCATAAAGTCCGGTTTTCTTAATAGAACCGCCTCCGTAAACAAGCAGCACATTTTTACCGTACTTCGGCAATTCCTCATTCAAGAATTTGAGTGAATCCTCTCCAAAATACAATTTAGTGGGATTTGAATAGATGAAATTTCCTTTCATTTTTTATCCTCCTGACTTTGTTTACATATTTTCTTTAAAAAATGATTCCAGCTTATCAAACGGAATTAAATCCCTTCTGTCATAGAGATCCACATGCCCAGCATTAGGTACGATATACAGTTCTTTAGGTTCGGCGGCCATTTTATATGCATCTTCGCTAAAATATCTGGAATGCGCATGTTCGCCAATGATAAACAAAATCGGTCTTGGCGAAACTGATTTGATATAATTCATCAAAGGGAAATTCATGAAGGACATGGCACTCGTTTTTGTAAATGCACCTATTGAATTGGGATGGTGCCCACGCTTCATTGCATAATACTCAAAAAACTCCCTTGAAATAGGATCCAGCCCTTCAGGGACAGTATCGACAGGTTCACTTGGAAAAGCCGGGGTTAATTCCGAGTTCCCACTTTCAGAATCTTTCCAGCGCTGCTCTCCGAGCTGGTCGAGCATCTGGCCGCGCTGTTCTTCGGTCATACTGTCCATCCAGCCATTACGCATCACTCTGCTCATATCATACATACTCACGGCAGCAACGGCTTTTATTCTTTTATCAACCTGAGCAGCCGTAATTGCAAAACCTCCGCTTCCGCAAATGCCGATTACCCCAATTTTGTTTCTATCCACAAACGGACGGGTTCCTATATAGTCCACAGCCGCGCTGAAATCTTCAACAAAGATGTCCGGCGATGAAACGTGTCTTGGCTCGCCGCCGCTTTCTCCGTTGTAAGATTCATCAAATACGATAGCTGCAAAGCCTCTCTCTGCCATTGTTTGCGCATAAATTCCAGCACCTTGTTCTTTAACCCCGCCATAAGGCGTGCCAACAATTATGGCAGGATATTTTTGAGATTTATCAATATCCTTAGCCAAGTACATATCTGCCGCAACAGTTATCCCATACCTGTTTTTAAACGACACCTTTTCAACGGTTACTTTTTCACTGACTGTAAAAGTTTTTTGATTGTTTCCTATCATCTTGATTCCTCCATTAAACCATAATTTGCAACAATTCGCCGCCAGTTATTTTCTGAATCATTTCAGCGGTAGCTTTCGCATTGCCAGCCGGCAGATTTACAATTCGTCTGCCTGCGTAATTGTTTATCTTCTGGAATAATAAGCTCTAAGAGTTTTTGACTCTTTTAATTGATTAATTTTCGCACATTGCTTCTTTCATTTTCCACTCCTTTCATATCAAGCGTTGACACATACACCCATATGTGGTAATATAATAATAATCCTGAGAGTTAACTCTAAGTCAATAGGCTTTTTAAAGTTGTTTTGTATTTTTAAGTGAAATTTTTATTAATGATTATTTAACAAGACATTTGTAACATTTTGGAGGTTGATTATGTATTACACCATCGGTGAGATCGCTAAAAAAGTAAATATTTCCCCGCATACCCTGCGTTTTTATGCAAAAGAAGGATTATTGCCATTTGTTGAACGGAGCGAAAGCGGAATCCGAATGTTTAAAGATGAAGATTTTGAAGGCTTAATGATAATTGAATGTTTGAAAAAGACCGGCATGCCGATTAAAGATATCAAAACCTTTATAGACTGGACTATGGAAGGCGATTCAACAATCGATAAAAGGCTTGAAATGTTTAAAAAAAGGAAAGAGGCTGTCGAAAAGCAAATCGCAGAACTGCAGGAAACGCTTAGGCTTTTGGAATATAAATGCTGGTACTATGAAAAAGCTAAAGAAGCCGGTACTTGCGAGGTACACAGCAAAATTAAAGTGGATGATATACCAGAAGATATACGGCCTGTAAAAGAAAATCTTAAAAAAGTCCGCAAACTGTATTAAATTAAAAATGCACATCTTTCTGTAAGTTTCAGAAAGATGTGCATTTTTAATTTAAATTTATGCAAGTAGACATGTTCCCGCGAACACATCAGATTCTTTCAACCGCCGCCTTTTCCGTCAACACACCCCCGCCTACCAAAAGCCGCCCCGAAAGGCTGTGGATGTGTTTCCGCAAACAATCACGCACATAAAAATACAGGGCTTCCCGGCATCTCTGCCGCCCAAAAGCACATTTTCGGCAGGCGGCAAATCACCGGAAAACCCTGTATTCAAGCCGTTTTTCAGGCGCTTATTTGTTTTTTACATTTTGCATCAAGACGACACTCTCAACATGGCATGTCGAAGGAAATAAATCCACCGCACGGCCTTTTACTGGAAAATAACCGTTTTCGCAAAGATAAGCACAATCCCTTGCGGCAGTAGCACTATTGCAAGAAACCATTACGACCTTCTTAGGCCCCATCT
>JAJUHS010000052.1 GCA_029267755.1 Clostridiales bacterium | reverse complement strand
TGTTGCCGAATGGATCAAAGGAAAATTTGAAAATATTAATGTTGAGATATCCGAAACCCACGCTCAGACGACAAGGTTCTTCTGATTTATTTCCCGTGCATATACAATATTTTGTTTTTTGTAAAAATATATTGTATGTTTTAGATAATAAACTAGTTCAGAATAATACATTTATATAAAGCACAAATATTTTGATATATTTTTATCGAATAGAATGTATAATTAGACGTACAATATTTATAAATATTATACAATAAAAATGCACGGGGAATAATTAGTATGAATATGTACAAATGGATTGAAAAGACGATAAATGACGACGAAAAGAAAGCCATGCCAATTCTGTCCTTTCCCTCGGTACAGCTTCTGTTTGTAACTGTAAAGGAGCTGGTCAGCAACAGCAACTACCAGGCGATGGGCATGAAAATGCTTGCCGATAAGTATGATACGCTTGCTGCCGTCAGCTTTATGGATCTTTCGGTAGAGGCCGAGGCTTTCGGCTGCAAGACCGTATATGCCGCGGATGAGGTTCCCACTATTATGGGGAGCATAGTATCAACGGAAAAAGAAGCTGATATGCTGGCTGTTCCTCAAATAGGTGCCGGACGTACTGGAATTTGCGTTGAGGGAATAAGAAAGGCGCTCAAGCTTATTTCGGACAGACCCGTCTTTGCGGGGTGTATAGGTCCATATTCGCTTGCCGGCAGGATAATGAACGTAAACGAGGTTATGATGTATTGCTACGATGAGCCGGAAATGGTGCATAAGGTACTGCGCAAGGTTACGGATTTCTTAATTGAATATATAATCGAGTATAAAAAGGTTGGCGCGAACGGCATAATACTGGCCGAACCGCTCGCCGGAATGCTTTCTCCCGCGCTCATGCAGGAGTTTTCAACGAACTATATTAAGGAGATAGTTGAGAAGACTCAGGATCAGAACTTTATCGTCATATATCATAACTGCGGAAACGATACCTATAGGCTGACCAAGGAAATTATAGACACCGGATGCAGGGTATTCCACTTCGGTGACTCGGTCGATATGCTTGATATGCTTCGACAGATGCCGACTGACTGCCTTGTTATGGGCAACGTAAGCCCATCAAAGCACTTCCGCAACGGCACGCCCAACGCTGTAAGGCTCGCAACCATTAAGGTCCTCGAAAAATGCAAGGAATATAAAAATTTTGTGATTTCCTCGGGCTGTGATATCCCGCCGCTGACGGACTTCGAAAACATTGACGCATTTTTTGAGACGGTCAAATCGTTCTACTATAAAATGCATCTGCTTGATCTTGTTTCTTAAAGAATAAAATGCACCGGGTTTTCCGGTGCATTTTATTCGGACTGTCAAAAAAACCCAAAGGGCTTTTTTTGACAAGGGGGTTGCATGACGGCCGCTCTGCCGCGCCCGTCATAAGAGGTGTCATTTCCGACGTACACGCCGCCGGAAATGACAGATTTGACTTTGTTTCCGCCATTCGTGGCGGAAATTCTGCGAAGCTTTTTTGCTGTAAACAAGTTTTTTGACAAGCTGATTAAAATGCACCGGGTTTTCCGGTGCATTTTATTGTAATGTGGTTTTATTATCCGCACAAAAAACGTCTGAGATCAGCAACTGTTTCGACGATATAATCGGCGCCGGCGGCTTCAAGCTCCGTGCGGCTTCCATAGCCGTACAATACGCCTATGCAGGGGATGCCCTGACTCTTTGCTCCGATTACGTCGTGCTCACGATCACCGACCATAATTACGGTACTTCTGTCCGATATGTCCAAAAGCTCGAACACATAGGACATCACGTCGTTTTTATTGGTACGTGCACCGTCAAATTCGCTTCCCGCAATAAAATCGAAATACGGAGCAAGCCCGAAGTGCTCTATAATCCGGTTCGCATAGATTTCAGGCTTTGCGGTGGCGACGATCAATTTCTTTCCGTTTGCCTTCAACAGCTTTAAGAGGCTTTCAATTCCGTCATAAACCGAATTTTCATATATACCGGTAACGCTGAAGCGCTCCCTATACTTTTCCAATGCGGATTTCGTTTTGTCATCCGAAAGACCGCAGTATTTCATAAAGGATTCCTTTAGCGGGGGACCGATAAACTTGTTCAGGATTTCATCACCTGGTATATTTTCGCCCAGGCTCTCAAGAGCGTACCTGACGCTGCGAGTAATGCCTTCCTTGGAGTCAGTAAGCGTTCCGTCAAGGTCAAATAGTATGGTTTTATATTCTGTCATAAGCATCTCCGTTATTTTTTGATTAGTCTATCATTTTTTCGTAAAATATTCAAATCCATAAAAAATGCCGGGGGTTTATCCCGGCATTCCGAGTTGTTTTCGCTAAAATCAATCAAAGGCAAGCTTCGAGAATGGCCTATAGTCCTTTATGCCATAGGAAGATATGCCGCTGTCGGATATAATATAGAAATAACCGCCTATATAAAGGCCACGCATACTCTGGTAGTAATAATAGGGCAGTTCGTTTGTATCCTCCGAAGAAGAAATGACGGCTTTCTGCATAAAACCATTTTCGTGGGTGTAGGAGTAGATATAGTATTTGCCGTCTGCCGGGAAGGCTATAATATTTTTATCTTTATCAATAAGAATAGCCTTATGGTTGCTGCTCGCTTCCGAGTAATAGACACCGTCGATGATTGCTTTGGCCGCCTCGGTTACATTGCCGGGATCAGAGGTGTCGAACATGGAGAGCTTCAGAAAATCCGCTTTTCCGCTTTTTTCATCGGCATTTCTGCCTAGACCGAACAGCAGCCCCTCTCCGTAAGGATGCAGATACTGCGAGAAGCCGGGTATTTTAAGCTCGCTTAAAACTTCGGGCTTTTGCGGATCCGACAGGTCGACGGTAAACAGCGGATCTACCTGGCGGAAGGTCACGAAATAACCCGTATCGCCGACAAAACGCGCCGAATATACCCTCTCGCCGGAGGCAAGACCTTCGGTTTTACCGATTGTCTTAAGACTTAAATCGAGAGTATAAAGGCAGTTGTACATATAGGATTTGGAGATCATACCGTCGCTGGATTTTGCGCTGACGGAGTTTACCGTTGTTACCACCCTAAGCACGTCGTTGTACTCATCCATAGAGAACTGATTCAGCAGGGAACCGTTGACAATGCCTTCCGATTTGAGCTCGATTATACCATTGTTTATCGAAAAACGCAATATTCTGGTCGCATCGGTATAGGCGTTATCGTTTTTATATTGTGAGTATGAAGCAATATAGAGGTTGTTGAGGCTTGAATATACGCTGTTGCCGTAGCCCAAAACCGATTTGGTGGATATCAACTCGCCTTTTGCGGCGTCTATTCCGGAAACTACAAGGTACTGCGCCGGATATCCGTCCTCGGGCCCAATTGTTATATGAATGTTCTCCGGCGATAGGAGAGAGCCTTTATCGCCGCTGTAAACCATCGGTATATATGTCGTGGGATCATCCTTTACCATGCTGTAAAGGCCTTCGTTGGTTACAAGATAAACATAGTCGTTTATCATTCTCGACGATACATAACTGCCGCTCTGGGAATATGATGTCAGAAATATGGGAGAAGCTCTGTCTGATATATCGTA
This sequence comes from Clostridiales bacterium, assembly GCA_029267755.1. GTDB lineage: Bacteria > Bacillota > Clostridia > Oscillospirales > Oscillospiraceae > DUPK01. The sequence continues at coordinate 9,274 of JAJUHS010000052.1, read as the reverse complement.
AATCTCGACGCCTGTTCTGGCCTTTGTGAATCGAGGCGGCATGAAATATCCCTTGGCTGCTGGCGAACCGGTAACGGTATCCTTGTAAGAGTAGTCGTAATAATTCTTTAGTACAGCGAGTCTGTTGCCTGTTATATACATTTCAAAAGCGTAGCCCTTTTGCTGGCCGTATTCGTCGTAATCGTAGCAGGAAAGCTCCGATACCTTCGACATCCTTCCGTCAGCGGCCGAAATAATATAAATCTTTTTCCCGGAAATCGAGTAAATATATTTTCCGTCGGTTTTTACTATATCCGATTCCTGCACACCTGCAACCTGCACGTTAGTGTCGGAGTAATCTTGAGTATTTAAGGTCTGCGTCGAGTCCTGAGCGGCGGCGGTCACGGATTCCGGAGCGGCAGCAAATCTGGTTGCGCCTTTTGCGTAATAGAAGTCATTGCTGGCAAGCTTCGAAACCACATCGTATATTTCCGAATAGCTCATCGTTTTGCTGGACTGTACAGGGACGGGGGAAGCTGCGGCGGGTTCCGAGTCCTTCTTAAAGTGATTCATCCCAAACGGAACCGCAACCGCAACCGCAATCACGGCGCAGGCCGCAAGGGCGGCCCATACGGCAACTCCGTTTTTTCTTGTCGGCTGTTTATTGTTTGGCATGGCCATCGCACCTTTCAGTCTTTCAATTGAATTTTCGGATGGTTTCTGCCGGTCCATATCCGAATTGTAATTCTTTTTCCATTCTTCGTTAAACATTATGTTCTCCTTTTAGCGCTTCCTCAAGCGATGCTCTGGCTCTGAACAGATGTGACTTCACCGTGGATTCGGGAGCGCCGATGGTTCCGGCTATCTCTTTTATCGTCATTTCTTCGTAATAATATAGGTGTACGCAGATTCTTTGCTTCGGGGGGAGAGCCATTACCGCCTCATACACCGGGCCGCACTTTTCATCTTCGGCATCAGGCTGTGACGGCAGGTGCTCATATTCTTCAAGCGATACCGTCCGATTGCGCCAGGGGGATGTAAAAAAAGATTTGCAGCAGTTTACAGTAACCTTCAGAAACCAAGCCTTTTCATGTTCTGCGGAGGAAAATGAGCGCGGCTTTTTAAGGTACCGCAAAAATACATCCTGCATAATATCCTCGGCATCGTGGCGATTGCCTGAATATGATAGGCATATTCGGTACACTGTGTGGGAATATTTCTCAATTATGTCGCTATAATTGCATGCCTGACGGCAAACGGCTTTGTTTTCATCCATAAACGCTACCTCGAATATAACACTGCCGAGAACGCAAAAAGGTTGCGGAATTTATAAAAATATTTAATATATATCGTGCTATTTTAAAGAAATATAACATTATATTGATTTTATTTCAAGATAATTATATAATCTAATACACAATTTAACATAATAGCATAAAATGGGGAATTATCCCGCGAGAAAGGAATTGATAAGTGGATTCCCATGATTTTATAGTATTTATTTATTCGGAAGACCGTCCGGAATCAAGGGAGGAGAGGCTATATCGCTCCGCGGCTATTTATACCGGCCTGAATAAAGACGTATTTAAAAAGGAAGTATCCGAAAGGGGAAAGCCTTTTTTCCGCACTCTGCCTGAGATCCAGTTTTCTATTACCCATAGCGGAGGATATTGGGCCTGCGCTTTCGGAAGTTTCCCCGTAGGTTTGGATATGGAAATGCACAGAAATTGCAGGGCTAAGGAAATCTCAAAGCGATTTTTCCACCCGTCCGAATACAATTATCTTGAATCCATCGGAAATGATGCAAAGGTGTTTTTTGATATCTGGTGCGCAAAGGAAAGCTATGTGAAGTATACCGGCGAAGGCTTGGCGGGTCTCGGAGGCTTTTCCGTCACCGCCGGAATACCCGATGCTGAAATCAGGCATATCCGGTTTATGAGCGGTTGCAGCATGTGCCTCTGCGCGGAAAAGATCGGGGATATTGAAATCAGAAAAATGTATTAAAAAGCACAAGGGAGCGTCAGCTACCTTGTGCTTTGGAATTATTAACATCAACAGGGGATGTCGCCCACGCCGTTAAGTATAAGCCTGGGACGGTACGGGAAATTGTTGATCGTCTCCCTGGACGAAACGCCCGAAAGGACAAGTATCGGATCGAGTCCGCTTTCGATTCCCGCTATAATGTCGGTGTCCATTCGGTCTCCGATCATCGCGGCCTCGCTGGAGTGTACGTCAAGCATATGAAGGCCGGTGCGCATCATCAGCGGGTTCGGTTTTCCTACATAGTAGGCACACTTGCCTGTGGTTGCCTCTATGGGGGCGACAAGGGCGCGGCAGGCGGGATATTCTCCGTTTTCGGAGGGGCCGGTCAGGTCGCTGTTGGTGCCGATGAGCTTGGCGCCGTTATTGACAAGGCGCATCGCTCGCCAGATATCCCTGTAGCCGTAGTTCTCGGTTTCTCCTACTACCACATAGTCGGGATCCACATCGTTTATTGCAATGCCCGCATCATGGAGCGCGTTGAAAAGTCCCGAATCACCGATAACAAATGCGCTGCATCCGGGATGCTGCCGGCTTAAAAACTTAGCTGTGGCAAGCGCACTGGTATAGAAGTGGCTTTCGTCAATGTCCAGACCCATCCTGTGGAGTTTCAGCTGAAGCTCTTTGGGAGATTTTCCGCTTGCGTTCGTAAGAAACAAAAACTTTTTATCCTCTCTGTAAAGCCATTCTACGAATTCCTTAACGCCCGGAAGCAGACGGTTTCCGTGATATATCACTCCGTCCATATCGCAGATAAAGCCTTTTTTTGCTCTCAATGACTCCATATTTGCTCCTTAAATAAATATAAATTTTTATCCTAGCCTTATTATAATTAATCGGCATAAAAATTACAATTATGATTATATTAAATGTTTCTAAAATTTGCTTTAATTTTTTAAGCATAATATACAATCGACGCTGTTCAACGTTATTTTGGAATACAGTGCTAACTATAGACTTTATAAGCCGATGATATTATAATAGTGAATAATTCCTGACATACTTTGCCTGCGGCAGTTAATAACAACCAAAAAAATTACGATAATAATATATATAGCGTCTATGAGAAATAAGTCAGTGACTGCATTGTTCCAGAACGGAGGTTTCTATGAGATTATTAAAGAGAACAACCGCTTTTTTTCTTTGCTTCATAATGATTATCGGCCTGCTGCCCGCGGCCCGGGCGGCAAGCGGCGAAGCGGTGCTTAAAACCTTGGGACATGACAAAACGGATATATATACTTTTACAAACACCACAACGCGCGAGGTGACGCTGACGGTACCGTACAGCTATGCCGGAACGGAAGTGGACCTTTTTAACGGCCTTATAATTACATACGACGAAACAAAGTACAAAAACGTCGTCGCGACTCCCGCCGATAAGGCGACCATCGACGGCACCGGCGACAAGGCCCGCGTATCGGTTGTCGTAACCTTTAACAATATAAGTGACGCCGCAGGGGCAGCAAAAAGCTCGACGGAGTATTTTGTCAAGGCAGTCAGGGCGCCGCAGGTAAAAGCCACCTTTTCCGGTTCCATAAGCAAAAATGTTCTCTATCCCGTTCCGGGAAGCTACACAATCTCTGAAAATGACATTACGTCTATGTACTCACAGAACGAGGGGGAGGCTCTCGGGTATATTACCATTACGGGAAGCAACCTCGTTGCGGGCACTCTCAAGCATAACGACTTAATCTATACTTTCGATACGCATGTCGACGCCGGCGATATAGGAAACTTTTCGTTCACCGCGGAAAAAGTAGGCAAGGTTTCGTACAACATAAACGCTTACGGTGCCGACAACGCTTTTGTTGGTACGGCGGTTGTTACATTTTTGGTATATCAGGTTCCCCAAATAAATGGCGCGGTAACAAAAGTGGGTTATACCGGATCCTCGGTGAATTTCTCGGCCGCCGACTTTACAAACAAATGCGAATTATACGGCATGCCGCTTGAAAAGATAAAGATAACCCCTGACGCCACCGACTGCGGGAAATGGTATTACGGTACGACTGAGATAACCGGAACCACCGAAATCACCGCGGGCAGTATCGGTGATCTGCGTTTTGTATGCAATAATAATACCGGAATTGCTAAATTTAGCTGGAGTGCAACGAACGATAAGGATAATTACTCGTCCAATGGCGAGGGTCAGATTACTGTGGAATCTCCAACTATAGTGCTAAACTCATATTCGTCGTCGACGACAGTATCAAAAGGCAACGTCTGGACGATTACATCCTCAAACTTCGGCTATACTCCATCTACAGCCTTGCTGACATATATTAAGATTGTATCGATACCGGCCTCGGGCGACGGATACCTTTATCTTACCACCGCGCTTGCAAAGGACGATGCCAAAGGCTATCCGGCGATAGCGGCCAATGCGGCGCTTAAGGCGGGTGCGATAATACCGTACGGCTACGCGAAGTATCTGAGGCTTTCGACGAAAAGCACCAGCACCAGCAGTTACATATCCTTCACATGGACAGCCACGGCGGACAGCGTCCTTACATCGGCGACGTGGGCGGAAGCCGCGACATATACGGTGCGGTACCTTGAGGGAGGATATGTAAGCTACAGTACATATGCGAATGTTCCTGTCAAATTCAACGCTTCGGATTTCAGCAGTCAGTTTGCAAGCTCCAGCGGCTATACGCTTTCATATGTTACCTTCGCATTGCCGCCCAAAACAAGCGGTACTCTTTACTATGAATATGACCAGAACTCAAAGACCGGCAAGGCCGTTTCCGGATCTACCAAATATTACCCGGGGACGAGTCCAAACCTCTCATATATAACATTTGTTCCTGCAGCCGACTATGCGGGTACTGTTACAATTGAATACAAGGCTTACAAATCGGATGGCACATTTTTTTCCGGAAAGCTCTATATATCGGTTTTGTCGAGCTCCGGGGGGAGCGTTTCCTACACCACCGATAAAAACTCCGCCATCAGGGTGGATGCGGCGGATTTTTCCAAGGCCTTCCTCAACTCTACCGGGCAGACCCTTTCATATGTGAATTTTACTCTTCCAAGCTCGTCTTACGGCAAGCTATACTACAATTATGTTAGCGATACAAACTATGAGTCAACCGTATCCTCTTCAAGGAATTATTATGTTTACTCCGCACCTTATCTTTCATATGTTTCCTTTGTGCCATACAAGAACTATACCGGAACCGTTACTATAAGCTACACTGCTTATGATAAGTCCGGCAACTCCTACAGCGGAAGAATGAATATTACCGTCATAGACAGCCCTGCCGGAATGGTTCAATACTCTTCAAAGGCAAACGAGATAACAAAGCTTGTGGCGGGCGATTTTGCGGACGAGTTCATAAAGGTTACAGGTTCGATCCTTTCCAGTGTGCAGTTTACCGCGCCCACGGCTTCGAGCGGTACGCTTTATTATAAGTATTCAGCCGATACCGGGAAGGGAACTAAGGTTACAAATGCGACAAAGTATTACAACGGTTCAAACCCGGACATTTCCGATCTCTGCTTTGTGCCCGCCAAGGATTTTACTGGCGAGGTGGTTATAAGCTATACTGTCTATACTGCCGCAGGAGCGTCTTATGCGGGAAAGCTGAAGATAAGGGTCGGAGACGGCAACCCGAACTACATAAGCTATAAAACCGATTTGAACACGCCCTTCAGGCTGACTGCAAGCGATTTCGCCGTAAAGTTCAGCACAGACTCAGGAGGCGGCACGCTCAAGTGCGTTACCTTCGATCCCCCTTCGTCCACTTACGGGAAGCTGTACTATAACTATATCAACGCGTACAGCTACGATTCCGCGGTGACCTCGGGAACAAGATACAACGTCGATTCGTTTCCCTTCCTGTCGACAGTTTGGTTTGTGCCGAAAACAGGCTATTCCGGCACCTTTACGATCTCGTATACCGCTTACGACTCGTCCGGAAATAGCTGCAGCGGCAAGATCAGCATTACCGTCATGGGAGGAGAGGGGACCGTAGAATATAAGACGGTAAGCTCCAAGCCGGTAACATTTGCGTCTGCGGATTTCAGGCAGGCGTTTGAGGAATCTACGGGCAAAACTCTCAGCTATGTGAAATTTATTCTGCCCTCAGCATCTTACGGAACGCTTTATTACGGATACGAATCCTCAGCCAGCTACAGCTCGACAGTTTCGCCAACCACAAAATATTACGCTTACTCCTATCCGTATATTTCGTATGTTACCTTTGTACCTAATTCTTCCTTTTCCGGAGCTGTAACGATATACTATACAGCATATACCGAGGATGGCTACGAATGCGGCGGAAATGTTGTTATAACGGTTTCGAGCAGCTATGGGGGAAAGGTAAACTACAAAACAGCCATGAACACCCCGCTTGCGCTTGACAGCGACGATTTTGCCGACGCCTTTAACGACGGTACCGGATCATCGCTCCGTTACATCAGGTTTACGCTTCCGTCTTCCACGGCCGGCACCCTTTATTACGGCTACACCTCGGAAACGAGCTATTCCTCAAAGGTCAGCTCCGGCGCATATTACTACATGTCTTCTTCGCCGTTAATATCCAACATAAGCTTTGTACCGTATAACGGCTTTTACGGAACCGTGACTATCCCGTACACCGCTTATAACTCAAGCGGTGACGCGTATGCCGGGGAGCTTGTCATAGAAGTTGTGCAGCCGTTCAACGACATCGGTTACGGCTATTCCTGGGCTTCATCCGCCATATCTGACCTTTACAACAGGGGTGTCATAAGAGGAAGCGGAAACGGAAATTTCAATCCGGGTTACAACATGTCCCGCGGCGATTTTATTCTGATGGTTTACAGGGCTTTCGATCTCACGGTTTCATCCTCGGGCAACTTTTCGGACGTCAGCACGGACAGCTACTATTATGATGCTATCTCGGCCGCAAAATCGCTTGGGATAGCAAAGGGTGAAAACGGCAGGTTCTATCCGGACGACAGCATTTCAAGGCAGGATGCCATGGTCATAATACTGCGCACCCTTGAATTCCTCGGGGAAGCCCCGGAAACCGGCACGGCGGGGAATCTGGCCGGATTTATCGATGCCGGCGAAGTGTCCGATTATGCCGTGGAGGCCGTTGCGACTCTGGTTAAGGCAGGAGTGATAAGCGGAAGCGGCGGGTACCTGTGTCCCAAGGACATGATAAGCCGCGCCGAAATGGCGGTACTCCTTCATAGGGTACTGTCTTCGAGATAAAGCGAGGAACAGTTTACAAATCGTTAATATTCTGTTCACGAATCGATGTGGCGGAAAAATGAGGAAAAATGTTATAATAACGCGACGGGTATTTTACATATTTATTGTGCGGAGACAAGAAATATGTAATGTTATGGAAAACTGCGTCAGATAAATTTTCTATGAGGAGCAAGCCTATGAAAAAAAGGATAATTGCAACACTGTCGGTTTTGGCGTTGCTTCTTTCGTTTTCGGTTTCTGCTTATGCCGCAAGCTTTTCGGATCTGGCAGGCCATTGGGCGAAGGAGTATATGGAGGATTTAGCGGACAGGGGGTATCTTTCGGGTTATGAAGACGGCACCATAAGGCCGAACAACAGTATCACCGCCTGCGAAACGCTGGCGCTTCTGTCGCGCTTCTATAAGCTTGACGACGAAGCCTCAAAAAATATTTACTCTGACTACGGGGCATATGTAGAAAATACGGTCCCCGGCTCCGTAAGCTGGGCTTATGACGAGCTTGCGGTATGCCTGGCTGCCGGAATTATTACTAAGGATGAGCTAAAAAGCATTACGCTGACAGAAGCGATAAAAAAAGAAGTGCTGTCATTGTTTTTAATTCGTGCGATGCAGCTTCAGGCTGAAGCCGAGGAAATGGCGAACAGTATCGTTGCTTTTAAGGACGCGGGCGACATAGATGGCAAATATCTCGGCAGCGTCGCCAAGCTTGTTTCGATGGGTATAGTCAAGGGCGACGACAACAATAATTTCAGTCCCAAATCCAGCGTAACCCGGGCTGTTGTAGCAACAATGGTTTCGCGTTCTTTAAATCAGCTTAAGTCATTGGGCAAAACCCCGGTAATAGCGGACTACGAAGGCATTACTAGGACATTTGGCATAATTGCCGCCGCAGATTCGGACGTTATCGAGCTGCGCGGCTTTGACGGGCTGAAAAGAGTATATTCCGTTCCCTCGTCGGCGTCGGTTACCGTAAACGGTTCTGCTCATGCCTTGAGTTCTGCATATACAGGCTGTTATGTTGAGATAAGGCAGAAAGCGGGGAATATAACTGCTGTCATGATCGAAAGCGATTCAAATGTTAAATGGGTTCAGGGCAGGATATATTCCTTATATAATTACACGGTATATCTGCAAGACCTTGAAACCGGAGATAAATCGGAGTATAACGTTTCAAGCAACATATCAATTACGCATGACGGCGCGGAAGTGGCCTTATCAGGACTTGCTGTTAAGAACTTTGCCACATTGAAGCTTGTGGATGGGGTAGTTAAGGAAGTTCGTTCCGTATCCGGCAACCCCAAGTTAAAGGGAAGCATTGCCGAATTGACCTACGGAACCACGGTTACGCTTAAGGTAAGGGATTCCGGAGGAATAGTATACAGGTTTAACATGGCAATATCAAATCTGCCGACCATACTTCGCGGGGAAACGAAAATAAGTATAGACCGACTCAGCGTAGGTGACGAGATTACCGTAGCTATGGATAACTGCAGCGTTGACTCAATCTCAACGGAAGAGACGGCGAATACCCTGACCGGAGATGTCACTTCAATAACTACTTCAATAAACGGCATCAAATGGGTGCTGAGCAAAGCGGACGGCAGCTCCGTAACCCTGTCGGTTGAAGAAACCGCGGCTGTCTATAGCGGAACCACCTCCATATCGCTCTCTGCCATTAAGCCCGGAGATACTGTTAACGTTACATACTACGGAAGTACGATTACCGAAATACATCTGGAAAGCGCTGCAAGCTCCGTTAAGAAGATATCGGGAAAGGTTCTGTTGGTTGACGCTTCTACAAAAACGATTACCATACTTTCACCCGCCGGAAAGCTGATATATATCAGCGCCTCTTCGGCAGGCTCAATTATTACTGCAAATACGGGCAGTTCGATATCTATCGGAGCGATAAAGGCAGATTCGAACCTTGTCGCTTACGGCTCTTACAGCAGCTCGAGTAAGTTTGCGGCAAGCTCGATTATTATCGAAGAATGATAAAAGCATCTATGCGCCAGAGCTTTATGTATTGGCGCAAGCTCCAAACAACAGG